>JAKAZJ010000560.1 GCA_021826565.1 Pseudomonadota bacterium
CCGTGGTCTCCGAGCCGCGTCCGCGCGTCCCCCGCCCCAGCATCCCCGCGCGCGGCGCCCCGGTCGGGGCGCCCTCCAGGCGCGCCAGCGGCGTGGCCAGCGCCGGGTCCACCCCGGCGGCGTGGTGCGGGTAGCGGCAGGATTCGACGAAGGCGGCCACCGCTTCCGGCGTCTCCGCCTGGCAGAGCAGCACCCCGTGGACGCCACGGCCCAGAATCTGACGGAACTGCCAGGCGTTGAAGCGGACGTGATCGGCATCGATCCCGTTCACCGGCGCTTCCACGATCACCGCCGGGCTGCGATGGCCCGACGCGGTGGGTCCGCCGGCGACCAGCCCGGCCATGTAGGCGGCGAGGCCGGTCATATCGAAGGCGCCATGCTCCATGCCGACATTGATGTAGTCGGCCCAGGTGGCGGCGTCGGCGCGTCCCTGCGCCTCGGTCAGTACATGGCCGGAATGGGCGCCGACATACCAGATGGCGCGATCGGCGGCGAGGCGTTCGATCGCGCGGTTGATCCGTTGTGCCATCTCGTCCCCCTCGTGCTCAGCCTACGGGGCCGAGCAGTTCCGGCTCGCCGGCCAGGATGGTGGCCCGCGCTTCCTCCGGTTCGGGGATGCCCGCGCGCAGCGCGAGGGCGATGATCACCAGGCTGAACAGGATCAGGATTCCGGCGCTGCTGCCGGCCGACAGCGCCCCGGTGCCGCCGGTGAGCCCGGTCGGTCCCAGATAGGTGATGAGCCACATGCCGACGAAATAGGGCGCCAGCCACCACGCCGGCGCCCAGTGCAGGGCGGACAGGCCGCTGCCGAACACCGCCTCCCAGCCGATATAGATCACGACGAAGGCCAGGATGACGCCGAACAGGAAATCGTCGGTCGCCGCGCCGCTCCAGAAGATGATGAAGTTCGAGATGATGAACGCCAGCGTCGCCACCGCCGGCCCGCCGGCCAGCAGATAGGGCCGCTTATACTCGCCGATCGGCAGGGTCCGGCGCAGGGTCATCAGCACGATCGGCCCGATCCCGTACGACAGCACCGAGGCCGAGGAGATGAAGCCGACGATCTTCTGCCACGACGGGAACGGAAACATGAAGAACACGCCGACGATCAAGGTCAGCACCAGCCCGGCCACCGGCACCCCGGCGACCGACAGCCGCGCGAAGGACTGCCCGCCGATCAGCCCTTCCTGGCCGGAGGCATAGACCACGCGGGCGGTGGTGGTGAAATAGATCACCCCGGTTCCGGCCGGAGAGACCACGCTGTCGATATAGAGCAGCGCCGCCAGCCAAGTGGCGCCCATCAGGCTGGCGAGCCCCGCGAACGGCCCGGAGGCCCCGACGAAGCTCAGCTTGTCCCACCCCTGCGCCAGCGCCGCCGGCGAGAGCGCGCCGATGAAGGCCAGTTGCAGCCCGCAATAGAGGATCACCGCGATCACCACCGAGCCCACGATGGCGATCGGCAGGTTGCGCCGCGGGTTGGCGGATTCGCCGGCCAGTTCCACCGCCTGGCGGAAGCCGAGATAGGCGAAGATCACGCCCGAGGTGGCCACCGCCGAGAACACCCCGGCAAGCCCGTGCGGGGCGAAGCCGTGGCTGGTGAAATTGCCGCGATGGAACCCGCCCGCCAGCAGCACCAGCACGGTCAGCGCCGGCACCGCGAGCTTCCACCAGGTGAGCGCGTTGTTGATCGCCAGCACCAGCCGGATCGCCAGCGCGTTGATGGCGGCGAACAGGATCATCAGCGCCAGCGAGGCGAAGAAGCCCGTCACCGTCAGCACGCCGGACTTGCCGACCAGCCCGGGGATGTAGTTCTCAGCGTAGGTGATGACCGCGGCGGCCTCGGCCGGCGGGACCGAGACATAGCCCAGGAACACCACGAAACTCATGATGGTGGCGACCAGGTTGCCGTGCGAGAGCTTGGGAAACGAGATCACCGCCCCGGCGCGTGGGAAGGCGGTGGCGAGCTCGGCATAGACGAAGGACAGCAGCAGCACCGCGACGCCGCCGATCACCCAGGCCAGCAGCGAGGCCGGCCCCGCGTCCTTGGCCGCGTTCAGCGGGCCGAACAGCCAGCCGGAGCCGATGATCCCGCCCAGGCTGGCGAACAGCAGCCCAATCACCCCGGCATCCCGCCTGACGCCGCCCGTTCCGCCACCCGCCATGCTGCGTTCCTTTGCTGAGAGACTCGTGATCCGTTCAGTCCGGCTCGATCGGCAGCACACCGAGGCTGGTCCAGGCGATTGGCGCGCCGCACGCCTCCGCCGCCCGCGCCGGCGCCAGCGCGGGGTTCCAGTGCACCGCCAGGAAGCGCCGCGCCGTCACGTCCCGCGCCGCGTCGGAGATCAGCCAGAGCAGCGGCGGGACCATCACCTCGGGGCGGATCAATTTCTCGCGCGTGTTGACCTCGGCCTCGGGGATGATGCGGGTATCGGTCATGCCGCCCGGAACCAGCACGTTCACCGTGACCCCGGTGCCGGCGAGATCGTTGGCCATCACCGCATGGGCGGCCTCGGCGGCGGCCTTGGA
>JAKAZJ010000561.1 GCA_021826565.1 Pseudomonadota bacterium
ACAGACCGGCATGGCGCACCCCAGGCTCCGGCGTATAAACCGCCCGCCCGCCATCCTTCCTTTCATCCCCCGGCCGGAGTCCCTTGCCGATGCCCTCCCCACGCCGCCGCGTGCTCTGGACGTTTCCGCTTGCCCTGGCGCTATGCGGCGCGACGCCGGCCCTGGCGGCGCTGCCCCCGCTGCCGCCCGTCGCACCCGCTGCCGCGCCCGTCCTGGCCCCGCTCGCGCGGCCCGATATGCCCCCGCCGCCCGAACTCGCCAGCCAGGCCGCCTATGTGTTGATGGACGCCGACACCGGCGCGATCCTGGCCGAAAAGGCGCCAACGCTGCGTTGGCCGCCCGCCAGTCTCGCGAAACTGATGGCCGCCTACCTGACCTACCAATCGATCGCACATGGCACGTTGAAGCTCGATCAGTCGATCACAGTCAGCACCACCGCCTGGCGCACCGGCGGATCACGCATGTTCATATCGCCAAGCCAGCCGGTGACGGTGAACCAGTTGCTGCACGGGATGCTGATCGATTCGGGGAACGACGCGACCGTGGCACTGGCCCAGGCGGTGGCGGGCACGCAGGGTTCTTTCGTGCGGATGATGAACGCCGCGGCGGGCAAGCTCGGCCTGTCCGGCACGGAATACACCAACCCCACCGGCCTGCCGGACCCGGGCATGTTCACCACCGCGGCCGACGTGGCCACGCTGTCGCGCGCGCTGCTGAACGCCGATCCGCAGATTCTGCATATCACCGCGCACAAGCACTACCTGTTCGACAAGATCCGCCAGCGCAGCTGGAACCCGGTGCTGTTCCACGATCCCTCGGTCGATGGGCTGAAGACCGGGCGCACCAACGCGGCCGGACATTGCATCGATGCGACCGCGCTCCGCGGCGGACGCCGGCTGATCGCGGTGGTTCTCGGCGGCCCCAGCTGGACCGTCAGCACCAAGGCGATCGAGGCTCTGCTGGACTACGGCTACCAATTCTATACCAACCGGCAGGTGATCGCCGCCGGACACAAGCTGGGCACGCTGACCGACCCACGCACCCAGCCGACCGTGATCCCGGTGGCGGCGGCGCGGGACGTGACCGTCACCCTGGCGGCGACGGCGGCGCAGCACCTCACCACCGTCCTGACAGTCGCGCCCCCCGCTACCGGCGGGATCGCGCGCGGCGCGGTGGTGGGCCAGGTGACGATCAGCGCCGGCGGCACCCCGGTGGCGCATAGCCCCGTGGTGGCGCTGGAAGCGGCACCGCCGGCGGGGTTCCTGACGCTGCTGCTGCGCCGCGTGCGGGCGATGCTGTGAGACCGACCGAGGCGGTCACCGTCGCAGCGCGGCGCCGGCCTCGGTGCTAGCGAACCAGTCCAGGATTTCGGCGCCGGTCCAGCACAGCACATCGGGGAAGCCGCGGACGTAGTCGAAGATCGCCTCCAGCTGGGCGATGCGGTGCGGCTGGCCCGAGATATAGGGATGGATCGCCAACGAGACGATCTTGGCGCGGGTGGCGCCCTCGGCGTACAGGCGGTCGAACTGCGCGCGGAACCGGTCGAACAGATAACGGCCTTCGTGGTGTTGCACGATCATCATCGGGATGTCGTTCAATTCCACCGTGTAGGGTAGCGTCGCCAGCTTGCCGTGCGCGGTGCGGATCACGGTGGGTTCGTCATCGTATACCCAGTCGCCGATGTAGCGCACGCCGGCAGCGGCCAGCAGGTCCGGCGTGTCGAAGGTCTGGGTCAGGCCGGGGCCGAGCCAGCCGGGCGGACGGTAGCCCCAGAAACGCTCAAGCGTGTCCAGCGAACGGGCGATCATCGCCGCCTGGTCCTCGATCTTGTGGATCGGACCCTGCTCCCAGCTATGACCCATCGGCTCCCAGGCCAGGGCGCGCGCTTCCTCGGCCACGCGGGTGTAGTCTTCCACCACGCGGGCGTTGATCGACAGAGTGGGGGTGATGTTGTGGCGGCGGAACAGGTCGAAGAAACGCCAGACGCCGACCCGCATCCCGTATTCATGCCAGGACCAGTTGGGCACGTCCGGCAGCAGCGGCTGATGGGTGGGGGCCGGCAGGACCTGGCGCGCCATGGGGCGGTGGATGTCCCAGACCTCCAGATTGACGATCGGCCAGAACACCACGCGCGCCTGCCCGGGCAGACGTAAAGGCGGTCGATCGACGATCGCGGAGAACGGGATGCGTTCACGTGGGAGCATCGGGTCTGGCATCGGCGTCCTCCGCTTTCTTGAGCGCCAGGATGGCGGTGGCGGCGCGACCGGGTCAATTCCCCCGCTGGTCCCCCGCAAGTCCCCCCGCTGGCGCCCCGCCCTGCGCGCGCTAGACTGCCCGCCGTAGCTGCCGCGGGAGGGCCAAAGCCGATGTTCACCATCCATCCGAGTGGGGGAATCCTCGGCGCCACGGTTGCCGGTATGGATGCATCCCGACCGCTGGACCCAGGCGATTTCGCGCGTCTGCTGGTGGCGCTCGGCCGGCATGGCGTGCTGCGCCTGCCCGACCAGGACCTGGACGACGC
>JAKAZJ010000012.1 GCA_021826565.1 Pseudomonadota bacterium
CCCCTCCACCGGGACAAGTGATAAGCACCACGGAACCATGACACAATCGCCCCGATCCAGCAAATGACATATAATAGTTCTAGCATCGCAGTCATATCCTTAGTCGCCCTTGGTCCTCTCCCCCCCCGCGCAGTCGCGGAACCTACGCAGCGGTCACGAAACCGTCCTTCACCCGTTTCGTTCCCGCCTTGTCGAAAGCGATCTCCAGCCGGTCGTCTTCGACCGAGGTGACCGTGCCATACCCGAACTTGTCGTGGAACACGCGCGACCCGCGCGCGAATTGGTCGTTGCGTGCCGGGCGTGCCGGGACTTCCCACGCCAGCGCAGGGCGCGGCGCACGCGCAGCTTGCAACGCCACGCCGGCGCCGAAAATGGAGTGCCCCGAATCGTGCGCCAGCGCCGCGGAACCGAAACGGACCACCGAATCCTCCGGCAGTTCGTCCAGGAATCGGCTGGGCATGCTCGCCTGCCAGTTTGCGTAGATGCGCCGGTTGGCGGCGTGGCTGACGATCGCCCGCGTCCGCGCCCGCGTCAGGCCGACATAGGCCAGGCGGCGTTCCTCCTCCAATCCCTTCGCCCCGCCCTGGTCCATCGCGCGCTGGTTGGGGAAAATCCCATCCTCCCAGCCGGGGAGGAACACGGTGTCGAACTCCAGCCCCTTGGCGCCGTGCAGGGTCATCAGGTTCACCCGGTCCTCGGTCGCGTCCTGTTCGTTCTCGGTCACCAACGCGACGTGATCGAGAAATCCGCCGAGCGTCTCGAACTCCGCCATGGCGCGGACCAGTTCCTTCAGATTCTCCAGCCGCCCCGGCGCGTCGGGGGATTTGTCCGCCTGCCACATCGCCGTGTAGCCGCTTTCGTCCAGCACCGTCTGCGCGGCGAGCACATGACCTTCGGAAGCCAACACGCCGCGCCAGCGATCGAGGTCGCGCAGGAACGCCGCCAGCCCCTCGCGCGCCTTGCCACGCAGCGCGCCGGTTTCGGTCAGACGCATCGCCGCGGCGGAGAGCGGCATGGCACCCGCGCGGGCGGCCTCGTGCAGCGACCGCAACGCTGTGTCGCCCAGGCCGCGGCGGGGCAGGTTCACGATCCGCTCGAACGCCAGATCGTCCGCCGGCTGGGACAGCAGGCGCAGATAGGCCAGCGCGTCGCGGATTTCCTGGCGTTCGTAGAAGCGCAGGCCGCCGACGATGCGGTACGGGATGGCGACGGTCAGGAACCGCTCCTCGAAGGCGCGGGTCTGGAAGCCGGCGCGGACCAGGATCGCGATCTCGGCCAGAACATGCCCGTCGGCGCGCAGCGCGGCGATGCGGTCCGCGACCATCCGCCCTTCCTCGTCCGAATCCCACACGCCGACCACCGCGACCGGCTCGCCGGCCTGCGCCGCGCTGCCGGGGCGGAGCGTCTTGCCCAGCCGCTCCGCGTTATGCGCGATCAGGCCGGAGGCGGTGGCGAGAATCGCCGGGGTGGAGCGATAATTCGCCTCCAGCCGCACGATCTTCGCGCCCGGGAAATCGCGCTCGAAGCGCAGGATATTTTCCACCTCCGCGCCGCGCCAGGAATAGATCGACTGGTCGTCATCGCCCACGCAACAGATGTTGCGATGCGCCTGGGCCAGCAGCCGCAGCCACAGATACTGCGCGACATTGGTGTCCTGGTATTCGTCCACCAGAAGGTAGCGGAACCGGCGATGATACTGCCCCAGCACGTCCGGCTGGGTGCGCAGGATTTCGGTGACATGCAGCAGCAGATCGCCGAAATCCACCGCGTTGAGCTGCGTCAGCCGGGCCTGGTAAGCGGCGTATAACGGGCGCGCCTGGCCGGCGGCGAAATCGGTGTCCTCGGCCGGCGTCACCTGCGCGGGGGTCAGGCCGCGATCCTTCCAGCGCTGGATCACCGCGGCCATCGCCGGCGGCGCCCAGCGCTTCGTGTCCAGCCGGGCCGCCTCCATCAACTGCTTGACCAGGCGCTGCTGGTCGTCGGTGTCGAGAATCGTGAAATTGGGCGACAGCCCCGCCAGCGCGGCATGGGCGCGCAGCATCCGCGCGCCAAGCGCGTGGAACGTGCCGAGCCAAAGCCCCTCCACCGGGCGCCCGAGCAGCCCCGCCACCCGCTCGCGCATCTCGCGCGCGGCGCGGTTGGTGAAGGTCACCGCCAGCACCTGGCTGGGAAAAGCACGGCCGGTCAGCAACAGATGGGCGAAGCGCGTGGTCAGGACCCGCGTCTTGCCGGTCCCGGCGCCGGCGAGCACCAGAAGTGGGCCGTCCAGCGTCTCCACGGCCAGGCGCTGGTCGGCGTTCAGACGGGCAAGATAATCGGCCATGGCGCGACATGGCCGAGGCGACGCTGCGCCGCAAGGCCCACCGGCACAGCTAGCCGTGCCCGCGCGTCACCAGGCGCCCGGCCCGCGCCGCGGTGGCCGCCCCCTGCGCGAACGCCGACTGGCCGTTGACCCAGGTCTCCACGATCCCCTCGGCGGGCAAGCTCGGCGAGTCATAGGTGGCGGCATCGCGCACCAGCGCGGGGTCGAACAGCACCAGATCGGCATAGGCGCCCGGGCGGATCACGCCGCGATCGGTCAGGCCGAACACGGCCGCGGTATGCCCGGTCATCTTGCGCACCGCGTCTTCCAGGGTGAACAGCCCCAGATCGCGTGCGTAATGGCCCAGCACGCGCGGGAACGTGCCCCACAGGCGCGGATGCGGGCGGGCATCGTGCGGCAGGCCGTCGCTGCCGATCATCGCCAGTTTGTCGGCCAGGATGCGGCGCACGTCGGCTTCTTCCATCTGGAAGAAGATCGCTCCGGCCGGCAGGAGCCGTTCGGCGGCCGCGCGCGGCGTCAGGTTCCAATCCCGCGCGATGTCATCCAGCATCCGCCCGGCCTGGTCGGGATGCGGGACCGACCAGGTCACGCGCACCGGCACGTCCGCGCGCAGCCGGTCCGGGATCAGGACGGTGGAGCCGGCGGCGTAGGGATAGACGTCGAACGCCACCGACTGGTGCGTGGCGGCCGCGGCGATGCGCGGCAGGGTCTCGGTGGAGCGGCCGAAATTCTCCGGCATGGTGCATTTGTGGTGGCTGATGACCACGCCCACGCCGGTTTCGCGGCCGATGCGCAACGTCTCCTCGATCGAGTCCAGAACGCCATCGGCTTCGTCGCGCATATGCGTGACATACAGACCGCCGGTGGCGCGCAGGGCCTCGGCGACGGCGATCACTTCCTCGGTGGGCGCCAGGATGTTGGGCGGGTAATAAAGCCCGGTGGAGAAGCCGGACGCGCCTTGCGCCAGTGCCTCGGCCAGGCGGCGGCGCATCTGTTCGGACTCGGCATCGGTCGCGGCGCGCTGCGTGTCCCCGCCCATCGCCTCGACCCGCAGCGACATGTGGCCGATCAGGGCGACGGTGTTCACCGGCGCCGGTTCGGCGCGAAGCCGGTCCGCGTAGGCGCCGAAACTGTCGAAGGTCCACCATTCCTCGTCGCCCAGCAGATCGAGCGGCGGCGGCGGACGGCGCGTCATGCGCACCGGCGACAGGCTGATCCCGCAATTCCCCACCACCACGGTGGTCACGCCTTGCGACATCTTGCACAACATGCAGGCGGGGCCGCACAGCACGGCGCGGTCGTCATGGGTATGGGCGTCGATGAAGCCCGGGGCGAGCGCGCGGCCGGCGGCATCGATCTCGCGGTCGGCGGTGGCGGCGCCCAGATCGCCGACCGCGGCGATGCGGTCGCCGCTGACCGCGACATCGGCGCGGAAGCGGGACGCGCCGGTGCCGTCGATCACGGTGGCGTTGCGAAACACGACGTCATGGCGCGGCATGGGCGAGCACTCCGAGGGCGGGACCCCTATACAGCCGCAAACCGCGGCGCCGGCCAAGCGGGCAACCGCCGCCGCATCCCGATCACGATCCGGCGGTTCGCCGCGCCGCCGCCTCGCGCGCCGCAAACGCGCTCAGGTTCACGATCCCGCGCGCCGTGACCGAAGACACCAGAACATGAATCGGCTGCGCCATCCCAAGCAGCATCGGCCCCACCGGCAGCGCGTCCGCCGCCGCCTTCAGCAAGGTGAACGCGATATTCGCGGCGTCCAGGTTCGGCATCACCAGCAGGTTCGCGGTGCCGCGGATCCGGCTGTCGGTCACGGCGCGGGCGCGGATCGTCTCCACCAGCGCCGATTCCGCGTTCATCTCCCCATCCACCGCCAGCTCGGGCGCGCGGGCGCGGATCAGCGTCAGCGCGTGGCGCATCTTGCTGGCCGAGTGGGAATTGCTGGCGCCGAAATTGGAGTGCGACAGCAACGCCACGTTCGGCACGATCCCGAAATCGGCCACCGCCTCGGCGGCCAGCAAGGTCATCTCGGCAATCTGTTCCGCCGTGGGGTCCACCACCATATGCGTGTCGCACAGGAACAACGTGCCGGTGGGCAGAATCAGCGCGGCCAGCGCGTAGGCGCGGGTGACGCCGGCGCGGCGCGGGATCACCGGCAGAATATATTGCACCTGACGCCACCAGTTGGCCGGCCCGCCGACCAGGGCGGCGTCCGCCTCCCCGGCATGCAGCAGCATCGCCGCGGCCACCGCGCCGCGCCCGCGCAACGATCGCACCGCGATCTCGGGCGGTGTGCCGCGCCGGCACGCCAGCCGTTCATAGTCGGGCAGCAGCCGGTCGAACAGCGCGTGATCCTCGGTCGGGTCGATCACCCGCACCGCACCGCCCAGATCGAGCCGCAGCCCCATCTCCCGCACCCGCTGCGCGATCAGCTCGCGCCGGCCGAGCAGAATAGGCACCGCAATGCGGCCATCCACCAGCGTCTGCGCGGCGCGCAACACGCGCTCGTCCGCACCCTCGGCGAACACGATGCGCTGCGGCGACTGGCGCGCCGCCTCGATCACAGGGCGCATCAACTGACCGGAGCGAAACACGAACCGTTCCAGCTGGCGCCGATAGGCATCGAAATCGGCGATCGGACGGCGGGCAACGCCGCTGGCCATCGCCGCGCGCGCAACCGCCGGCGCGACCTCCAGGATCAGCCGCGGATCGAACGGTTTCGGGATGATGTAATCAGGCCCGAACACCGGCGCCTGGCCGCCATAGGCCGCGGCCACCACCTCGGACGCTTCCATGCGCGCCAGTCCGGCGATCGCCTCCACCGCGGCGATCTCCATGCCGCGGTCGATCGTGCTCGCCCCCACATCCAGCGCGCCGCGGAAGATGAACGGGAAGCACAGCACGTTGTTGACCTGGTTCGGGTAGTCCGACCGGCCGGTGGCCACGATCGCGTCCGGCCGCGCGGCGCGGGCGAGTTCCGGCGTGATCTCCGGATCCGGGTTGGCCAGCGCCAGGATCAACGGGCGCGGGGCGAGCCGGGCCAGCCATTCCGGCTTCAGCACCCGCGGCGCCGACAGGCCGAGGAACAGATCCGCGCCCTCCAGCGCCTCGGCCAGCGTCGTGGCGTTGGTCTCACGCGCATAGCGCGCCATGTTCGGCAACATCCCGGCACGGTCGACGCGCACCACGCCGGCAATATCGGTCAAGGTCACGTGCTCGGCGCGCAGCCCCATCGAGACCAGCAAATCGACGCAGGCAAGAGCCGCGGCGCCGGCGCCCGAGGTGACCAGCTTCACCTGATCCAGCGTCTTGCCCTGCAGGCGCAACCCGTTGGTTACCGCGGCGGCGACCGTGATCGCGGTGCCATGCTGGTCGTCGTGGAACACGGGGATGCCCATGCGCGCGCGCAACGAGGTTTCGATCTGGAAGCACTCGGGGGCCTTGATGTCTTCCAGATTGATCGCGCCGAAGCTGGGTTCCAGCGCCGCCACTACGTCGCAGAAGCGCTCCGGGTCGGCGGCGTCCACCTCGATGTCGAACACGTCGATCCCGGCGAATTTCTTGAACAGGGCGGCCTTGCCCTCCATCACCGGCTTGCCCGCCAGCGCGCCGATATTGCCGAGCCCCAGGACCGCGGTGCCGTTGGAGATCACCCCGACCAGGTTGCCGCGCGCGGTGTAATCATAGGCGCAGGACGGATCGGCCACGATCGCCTCGCACACCGCCGCCACGCCTGGGGAATAGGCCAAGGCCAGGTCGCGCTGGCTCGCCATGCGCTTGGTGGGTTCGACGCTGAGCTTCCCGGGCCGCGGCAGGCGGTGATAGTCCAGCGCGGCGCGGCGAAAATCGTCGTCCATGGAGGTTTCCTGTTCCGGGCCATATCCGAGCGGGTATGGCATTCTACTGTCGCTTGTCCTATATCCCCTGACATGGAAGCACAAGAGGGCCGGACATGATCGCGCAGCGTGCCAGACTTGCCGAGGGTGGACGGCTGGTGATCCCGGCGGAATTCCGCCGCGCCCTGGCGCTCGCGCCCGGCGAAAGTGTCGTTCTGGACATCAGGGACGGGGAGCTGCGGGTTCGCTCGCTGCGCCGCGCGGTGGAGCGTGCCCAGGCGCTGGTACGGCCTTATGTGGGGGCAGATCCGCTGGCGGCATCCTTGATTGCCGATCGCCGGGCCGAAGCCGCGCGTGACTGAAACCCCGGTGGTGCTGGACGCGTCGGCGGTGCTGGCGCTGCTGGGCGCGGAGCCGGGGGCCGAGGCGGTGCTGGCCGCGCTGCCGCGCGCCACGATCAGTGCGGTGAACCTGTGCGAGGTGGTGGCAAAGCTCACCGAACGCGGCGTGCCAGCTTCGGCCATTCGCGCCGCGCTGGAGGGGCTCGACCTGGCACCCCGCCCGTTCGACACCGAGGACGCCTATGCCGCCGGCGCATTGCGCGCGGAGACCCGCGCACTCGGCCTGGGGTTCGGCGATCGCGCCTGCCTGGCGCTGGCCGCCCGGCTGGGGGCGGAGGCACTGACCACCGATCGGGCCTGGACCGATCTCCCGGGCGCGCTGGTGCGGCTGGCGCGCTGACCCCTTTCCGCGCCCCCGCCATGGGGCTATCCCGGCGCCATCCCGGAGGCCGCCATGTCAGACCGACCCCGCGTTGCCCTGTTCGTCACCTGCCTGGTCGATCTGCACCGG
The DNA here is from genome assembly GCA_021826565.1 of Pseudomonadota bacterium. Next base: position 7,018 of record JAKAZJ010000012.1, read on the forward strand.
CCTACGGTGGGCTTCGCCGCGATCCGCCTGCTGGAAGCGGCCGGCTGCCGGGTGGAAGTGCCGCGCGCGCAAACCTGCTGCGGCCAGCCCGCGTATAACACCGGCGATCGCGCCACCACCCGCACCCTGGCGGAGGGGCTGCTGGAAGCGTTCGGCGGCTACGATTACGTGGTGGTGCCGTCCGGGTCCTGCGCCGGCATGCTGCGCCATCACCTGCCGCATCTGTTCGATGACGATCCGAATCTGCGCGCCCGCGCCGATGCGCTGGCCGCGCGCACCCATGAGCTGGTCAGCTTCCTGTTCGACGTGATGAAGCTGGAAACTCCGCCCGGGCGCTGGACCGGCGGGGCGGTGACCTATCACGACAGCTGCTCGGGTCTGCGCGAGCTGGGCGTCAAGGCACAGCCGCGCGCGCTGCTGGAAGCGGCCGGCGCGCCAGTGACCGAGATGGCCGACTCCGAGATCTGCTGCGGCTTCGGCGGTACGTTCTGCGTGAAATACCCCGAGATCTCGACCCGCATGGTGGCTGACAAGACGAAAGACATCGTCGCCACCGGGGCGGGGACGGTGCTGGCGGGCGATCTCGGCTGCCTGCTCAATATCGCCGGGCGGCTGTGGCGGGAGGGAAATCCGGTCGCGGCCCGCCACGTCGCCGAGGTGCTGGCGGGTATGACCGATACCCCCGCGATCGGCGCGCCGCGCCCTTGACGCCGGGGGCGGCCCTCGCCTCCATGGCTGGGCCAAACTGCGTATCCCCGAGTCGGCCGCCGCGGCCCCCCGCGCGTAACCTCTTGGCAACTTCTTGTCCCGTAACGTCCTGCCAAGCGCCGGCGCTGGGCCGGCCGTCCCGAAGGATCCGCCCGTGTCCGCGGCCGCCCGCCCCTCCATCGCAGCGACCGCAACCGGCCCGGACCGGACGGATGACGGCGCCGGACACGGATCCCCGCCGGGCGGGGCGCCGACGGTCGTCATCGTCGATGACTCGGTCGCCAACCTGGCAATCTACGCACGGCTGGTCGCCTCGGTCGCGGCCGACGCCGAGATCCGCCGCTTTGCCGACTCGCGCGACGCGCTGACCTGGCTGGCCGACAACCAAGCCGACCTGGTGGTCACCGATTACCTGATGCCCGAGTTGCACGGCGCCGAACTGACCCGGCGCATCCGCGATCTGCCGCAGCTGGGCGATGTCCCGGTGATTATCGTCACCGCCCATGCCGACCGCGAATTCCGCCTGCGCGCGTTCACCGCCGGGGCCAGCGATTTCGTCCAGAGCCCGATCGATCACTCCGAGTTCCGGATGCGGGTGCGCAACCTGCTCCAGCTTGGCATCCATCAGCGCCTGATCCGCGAACGCGCCGCCGCGCTGGAGCAGGAGCTGCGGCAGACCGCGGCGGCGCGCGATCAGGTGCTGCGCGACAGCCGCGAGCGCCTGGCCCAGGTGATCGATACGATCCCGGCCATGATCAGCGCGACCGATGGCGACGGGCACGAGATTTTCGTCAACGCCTATCGCGCCCGCCTGATGGCGCGCCGCGTGATCGCGCCGGAGGAGGCGGAGCGAACTTCGCGGCAGGATCAGATCGTGCTCGCCTCGGCCCAGCCGTTGGCCGCGTTCGAGGAGGAGATGGTATTCGATCGCAACGAATCCCGCGTCTTCCTGACCACCAAGACCCCGTTGCGCGACGGCAGCGGCGTGATCGGCGGCGTGCTCAGCATGTCGCTTGATATCACGGAACGCAAACGCGCTGAGGCGCAGCTGGCATTCCAGGCGCGGCACGATTTCCTGACCTCGCTGCCGAACCGGTCCTCGCTGTTCCAGCGGCTGCGCCAGGAGCTGGCGCTGGGCCCGCGCCCCAACGGGCGGTTGATCGCGCTGCATTTCATCGATCTCGATCGGTTCAAATACATCAATGACGGGCTCGGTCATCATGTCGGGGACCGGCTGCTGCAGGCGGTCGCCGAACGGCTGCGCGGGGCGGTGCGCGGGGGCGACGTGATCGCCCGTCTCGGCGGGGACGAGTTCGCGGTGCTACAGCCCGATATCGCCTCCGTGGCGGTGGCCGAGAGTTTCGCGGCGCGGCTCAACACGCTGCTGGGCGAACCCTTCACGATCGACGGGCGGGAGCTGGCGATCAGCGCCAGCATCGGCGTGGCGATGAGCCACGGCGGCGATGGCGGCCCCGAGGAATTGCTGCGCGATGCGGATCTGGCGATGTACCGGATCAAGGCGGCGGGGCGGAACGGGTATCAGTTCTTTGCCGCCGGGATGCTGGCCCAGGCGCGCAGCGACGTGGCGGTGCAGGCGGCGCTGCGTAGCGCGCTGACGCGCGGTGCGTTCGAATTGCTGTTCCAGCCCCTGGTCGAGCTGCGCCAGGGCAAGGTGATCGGCGCCGAGGCGCTGATCCGCTGGCGGCGCGAGGACGGCTCGCTCGCCCTGCCCGGCGCGTTCCTGCCGGTGGCGTCCGAAAGCGGATTGCTGGGCGAGATCGACGATTGGGTGCTGCACGCGGCCTGCCGGCAGGCGCGCGACTGGCTGGATCGGCTCGGCCGGCCGATCCGTATTTCGGTCAATATCGGCGTGCTGCACGCGCGCGCCGGTGGGCTCAAGCTTCGGGTGCTGGCGGCACTGGACGCGGCAGGGCTGCCGCCGGAGCTGCTGGAACTGGAACTGACCGAGGGCGTGCTACTGGCCGACGCGCAGCAGGCGCTGGACGATCTGGAAGCGCTGCACCGGCTGGGCGTGCGCATCGCGATCGACGATTTCGGCACCGGCTATTCCTCGCTCGCGCGCCTGGCGGGGCTGCGCGCCGACCGGGTGAAGATCGACAAATCCTTCGTTGACACGCTGGAACGCGAAAATAGCCGGGCGATCGTGCGCGCTGTGGTCAGCCTGGGCCGCGCGTTGCACCTGGAGGTCCTGGCCGAGGGGGTGGAGACCGAGGCGCAGTTGGAGCAGCTGCGCCTGGCCGGCTGCGACGCGGTGCAAGGCTACCTGACCGGCGCGCCGATCGCCGCCGACGCCTTGCTCGCGCGCCTGCAAGCGGACGCGGCGGGGAGGCAGGCATGAGCGGGGAACCAAAAGTTGCGCCCGGCTGGGCGGCACTGCGCGCGCGGCTGATCCGGACCTGGGCCGCCCCCGATGCCGCGATGCTGCTCAACCGCATCATCGCCGGGATCATGGTGCTCGTCTTCAACCTGCTCGCTCCGACCGAGGTGCGACTGGGTGCTACGGCGCTCATACCAGCGCTGATCTACCTGATCCTCGGGCTCGCGATCGCGGCCCATGCGATCGCGTACCCCGTTGCATCGCTGCCGCGGGTGATGGTGGGGATGGCGCTCGATATCGTCGCGGTGTCCTACGAAATGCATCTCGGCGGCGCCGCCACGGCCTGGCTGTTCCCAGCCTATCTCTGGACCGTGTTCGGCAATGGTTTCCGCTTCGGCGCCTCCGCGCTGCGCACGGCAATGCTGGGGTCTCTGGCCGGCTTCGCCGCCGTGGTTGCCACCACGCCGTTCTGGCACAACCAGCCGGCACTGTCGGTCGGCGTGTTGGTGGGTCTGGTGATCCTGCCCGCCTACGCGCTGGCGCTGATCCGCCGCCTATCAGCCGCCCGCCAGCAGGCCGAGGCGGCAAACCGGGCCAAATCGCTGTTCCTGGCGTCGGTCAGCCACGAGCTGCGCACGCCGCTGAACGCCATCATCGGGATGGGCGCGCTGCTGGAAGACACCGCGCTGGACGCCGATCAGGCGGAAATGAGCGGCACCATCATGACCGCCGCGCGCAGCCTGTTGCGGCTGATCGACGGCATCCTGGACCTCTCGCGCATCGAAGCCGAGCGGATGCCGGTGGTCGCGGTGGATTTCGATCTGCTGACCGTGCTCACCGAGGTCCGCACGATCGCCGCCGCGCAGGCCCGGCGCAAGGGGCTGGCTCTGCATCTGCACGTCACGTCGCGCACGCCGCGGCTGCTGCGCGGCGACGCCAACCGGCTGCACGAGATCCTGCTCAATCTGGTCGGCAACGCGGTCAAGTTCACCGAGGCCGGCAGCGTGACGCTCGGCGTGGACGCGACCGTGACCGATGGGCTGGCACGGGTGCGGGTGGAGGTCACCGATACCGGGATTGGCATCGCGCCCGATGCGCAGGGGCGGATCTTCGAAGATTTCACGCAGGCCGACGAAACCATCCTCAATCGCTACGGTGGCACCGGACTTGGGCTTGGCATTACCCGCAAGCTGGTGCGTCTGCTGGGGGGCGAGATCGGTGTCGCCAGCGCCCTGGGCACCGGCAGCCGCTTCTGGTTCGAGCTGCCGTTCGCGCTGCGCGAGGGCGCGGTGGCACCGGGCACCGTGCCGGCGCGCGTGCTGGTCCGCGCCGAGGAGGCCGCTCTCCTCACCCCGCTGCTCGGCCTGTTGCGCCAGTGCGACGTGCGGATCGAACGCATCGCCGCCTGGCCCGCGGACGCGGTGCCGGAAGGCGTTGCGGCGCTGGGCTTCGCGCGGGCCGAAGCGGATCAGGCTGCTCCGGTCATGGTTGCGGTCGCGCCGGCACCTGAGCGGATGCCCCCGCTCGCCTGGCAGCGCGCGTTCGCCGCCACGATTTCACCGCACGCCGATGCCGCGGCGCTGGAGGCGCTGTTCGCGCTGCTGGCAGCGCTGGGACCCGCGCCCGAGCGCGCGGCGGTCGTGGTGCCGGCCACGCCGGGCGAGAGCTTCCGGGTGCTGATCGCCGACGACAACGCCGTCAACCGCCGCGTGCTATTGAAGATCCTGGCTACCGGCGGGCACACGGTGCGCGTGGTACGCGACGGCGAGGAAGCGCTGGACGCGCTGACGGAACAGAATTTCGACCTGGCGATCCTGGACGTGAACATGCCGCGCATCGACGGCATCGAGGCAACGAAGATCCATCGCATGGCCTCGTTGGGTCGGGGCGCGGTGCCGATCCTGGCGCTGACCGCGGATGCCACCGAGACAACCCGCGCGCGCTGCCTGGAGGCGGGCATGGTCGCCTGCCTGGTGAAGCCGGTGGAGCCGGCGCAGCTATTGGCGATTGTCGACTCCACCGTGCGCGGTGCCCGTGCCGACGGGGCCGCCGCGCGCCCCGAGCCGCCGGCGCAACCCGCGCTGACGCGCGCCGCGCGGGACGCGGCGCCGACGCTGGATCGTAGCGTGTTGGACAGTTTGCAGGCGCTGGGCGGGGTTGAGTTCATCGCCGAAATCAGCGGCACGTTCCGTGCCGAGGCGCGGGTCAAGCTTGCGGCCCTGCGCGCCGCGCTGCACCAGGGTGATGTGGCCGCGTTCCGCGCCCAGGCGCACGGAATGCGCTCGATCGCCGCCAATATCGGCGCGGCGCGGCTGGGCGCGCTGTGCTTGCCGGAACCGCGCCTGAATGGCGACGAGCTCGAGACCCGCGGCACCGCGATTGCCCGCGAAATCGCCCACGAACTTGATGAGGTCGAGACCGCGCTGGAACGGTTGACCGCCTCGGTCGCGGTGGCAGGACGGCGGGCGGCGGAATAAAGATCAGCCACGGGGGCCGCGCTGCCCTCGGCGCCGTCCTTCACTCCGCGGCGCGCAACCCCAGCGCACGGTCCTGCGCGGAGGCGATCCGGGCCATGCGGCGCAGGTCCTGGTCAGTCAGGCTGAGCGCCGTGTCCACCCATAAATCGGCCACGTCGCGCAGTTCCGCGATATCGATCGG
>JAKAZJ010000562.1 GCA_021826565.1 Pseudomonadota bacterium
CGCCGCGCGCATCGCCAGCCCCAGCGGCGTGAAGCGGAAGAACAGCCAGACCAGCGTCAGCACCACCACGGTCAGCCCGGTCTCGCCGATTTCATGGGGCGAGACAAAGCCCCCCAGCAACGGATGCGCGGAATGGAATGGCGAGGGAAACGCCTTGATCGTGAAACCGAAGATCCACCCATCCAGGGCGTTGATCACCAGCAGCAAACCGATGAACACGCCGACCGAGGTCAACACGGGCGCGTTCATCACCGGGCGCATCAGGATCCGCTCCACTCCCACGCCAAGGCCGAACGACAGCACCACCGTGATCGCGAACGCGGCCCAGAACGGCACACCGGCATGGATCAATGTCAGCGCGACGAAGGTGGACAAGGTTGCCATCTCGCCTTGCGCGAAATTCACGTGATGCGTCGCCTGGTAGATCATCACCAGCGCCAGCGAGACCGAGGCGTAGATGGCGCCCGAGGCGACGCCCGACGCGATCTGATGTAGCAGCCCGTTCATGCGCGTCTCCGTCAGTAACCGAGATAGGAACGTCGCACCGTCTCATCCTGACGGATCGCGCTCGCGGTGCCGGAGACGACGATGCGCCCCGTTTCCAGCAGGAAGGCGTGGTCGGCGAGATCGAGCGCGAGGCTCGCGTTCTGCTCGACCACCAGGATCGCCATGCGTTCCTCGGTGTTGATGCGGCGCAGGATGTGGAAGATGTCCTGCACGATCAGCGGCGCCAGTCCGAACGAAGGTTCATCCAGCAGCAGCAGCCGCGGCTTCACCAGCAGCGCGCGCGCAATCGCCAGCATTTGCTGCTCGCCCCCCGACAAGGTGCCGGCCTGCTGGCGGTAGCGCTCTTTCAGGCGGGGGAAATAGCCGAACAGGCGTTCCGTGTCGGCCGCGACCCCGGCGCGATCGCGGCGGGTATAGGCGCCGAGGCGGAGATTCTCCTCCACCGACAATTCCATGAACGTGCCGCGTCCGTCGGGCACATGGCCGACGCCGCGGCGGACGATGTTCTCGGTCGAGTCCCGGTCGATGCGCACGCCGCCGAGCGTGATCTCGCCGCGGCGGCGGATCATGCCGCATAATGCCCGCAGCGTGGTGGTCTTGCCGGCGCCGTTGGCACCGAGCAGCGCGGTGACGCCGCCCTCTTCGACCGTGAAATCGATGCCGTGCAATACGTCGGACACGCCATAGCCGGCGCAGAGGCCGCGTGCCTCAAGCAGCGCCGGCATGTTGCGCTTCCTCCTCGGTTTCGCCCAGATAGGCGCGGATCACTTCGGGTTCGCGGCGCACCTCGTCGGGTGTGCCGTCGGCGATCTTGCGCCCGAATTCCAGGGCGACGACTTTCTCCGACACGCGCATCACCAGGCTCATGTGATGCTCGACCAGCAGGATGGTCAGGTCGTGATGGCCGCGGATGCGCAGGAGCAGTTGCGCGAGTTCGTCCACCTCGGCGTGATTGAGGCCGCCGGCGGGTTCGTCCAGCAGCAGCAATTTCGGGCGGCCGATCAGGGCGCGCGCCAGCTCGATCCGCTTCTGGGTGGGAAACGGCAGGCTGCCGGCCTGGATGTCGGCCACGTCGGTCAGGTCCAGCAGGTCCAGGAGTTCGCCAAGCGGCGCGGCGGCGGCGGCGGCCTCGGTGCGGACCGATGGCAGGCGCAGTGCATTGGCGATGAAACCGGTGTGGCCCAGGTGATGGGCGCCGACCAGAATGTTCTCACGCACCGAAAGCGCGCGAAACAATGCGACGTTCTGGAACGTGCGCCCGATCCCGAGTCCGGCCATGCGATGGCGCGGCTGGCCGGTCAGCCGCGCGCCGTCGAAGCCGATCTCGCCCGCGGTATTGCGATAGATGCCGCTGATGCAGTTGAACAGCGTGGTCTTGCCGGACCCGTTGGGGCCGATCAGGCCGCAGATCTGGCCGCGTTCGACATCGAACGACACGCCGTTCAGGGCGATCACGCCACCGAAGCGCATGACCACGTCGCGGACCGCGAGCAGCGGTCCCGTCGCTCCGTTCATGGCCGCAAGGCCTTGATTCCGCCCAACCTGGCGCGCTGCCTTCCCATCGTCACCCCGCCTAGCGTGCCGTTGCGGAGGGTCCGCCGGCGCTCTGTTGTGCTGCGCCGGAAGGTGGCGAAGCCGCGCGCGCAAGTCAACCGTGCATTGCGCCCGACGCGCGCTCGATCGCGTGTTGCACCAAGCCCGGCGTCAGCAGTTGGGGCAGCAGACGGCCATGCGGGACGCCGGGCGCATAGAAGACATAAAGCGGCACGCCGTCGCGCCCATGCGCGCGTAAATAGCGGGTGATCGCGGCCGGCTGCGCGGTCCAGTCCGCCACCAGCACCGCGACGTGGCGCGCGGCGAAGGCGGCGCGCGTGGTGGGCGTGTCCAGCGCCAACCGTTCGTTCACCTGGCAGGTCAGGCACCAGCGCGCGGTGACATCGACGAACACCGGGCGGCCGACGGCGCGTAGCCGCGCCAGGCGCGCGGCGCTGAACGCCATACCGGACGC
>JAKAZJ010000563.1 GCA_021826565.1 Pseudomonadota bacterium
CGTTGAGCGCATACAGGAACATCAGCAGGAACTGCGAGACCGCGGCGACTGAACCCGACACGTCGCACAGCACCACCACGCGCGGTTTGTCGATGCGCTTTTCTTTCCATACCGTGACGAAGGGAATACCCTCCCAGCCCATGTTCCGGCGCATGGTGCGGCGGATATCCAGCTGTCCGCGCAGCCGGCGCCGGCACGGCCGCGCGTAGCGGGCCGCCAGCTTCTTGGCGATGGCGCGGACCAGGACGCGCATCCGCTCGTAGTCCCGCCGATCGAGATTGGACAGGCGGGTAGATTTCAGCAATTCCTCGCGGAACGCCTCGGTTTCCTCACGCGCGAACAGCAGCAGATTGCGTTCGACGAAATCGCGCACCGACCCGCGCAGCGCGGCCACCGCGTCGGTCAGGCGTTGCGCATCGGCGTCCTCGCGATCCGCGATCTCGGCTTCCACCGCGCGCAGGCCCATCAGGTCCAGGATGCGGCGGGTGTACAGGTTGCGCTGCGTGAAGAAGCGGATATTGGGCAAGCCGGCGGCTTCCCCGGCCGCTTCCATGGCCTGCGCCAGTGCCGCGGGATCGTTGCCGCGCAACAGCCCGGCCAGCCCGTCGGCGGCGGCCTCATCCGGTTCCGCAAGCGGGGCAACCGGCGCGTCGCGACGGAAATAGAGATCGAAACATTCCGCCAGAGCGCGCTTTTCGTCCGGCGATTTCGCCAGCACCAACCCCAGCGTATCGCGCAGCACCACGCGATCATCCCAGCCGACGATGCCGACCGCGCGCACCGCCTCGATGCTCTCCGCCGGCGAGATCCGAACCCCGGCTCCACGCGCGGCGGCGAAGAATCGGCGCAGCGGCTCGACCGCGTTCATCCCCGCGCTTTCGCCGCCAACTCACCCAGCTGGCGTCCCGCCGTTTCGATATCAGTCTCGAACTTCAGCAGCACGTTCAGGGTATCGCGCACCATGTCGGTTTCCAGCGCCTGCGCGTGCAGCAACACGAGCACCCGGGCCCAGTCGATGGTTTCGCTGACCGAGGGCGGCTTTTTCAAATCCAGCCCACGCAGCGACTGCACGAACCGCACCAGCTGCCCGCGCAGCCGGGCATCCGCTTCCGGCACGCGGGAGGCGATGATGCGTTCCTCCAGCGCCGCGTCCGGGAAGCCGATATGCAGATGCAGGCAGCGGCGCTTCAGCGCATCGCCCAGATCGCGCATGGAATTGGAGGTCAGGATCACCACCGGCGGGACGGTTGCCGAGACCTGGCCCAGTTCGGGGATGGTCACCTGGTAGTCGGACAGGATTTCCAGCAGGAACGCCTCGAACTCCTGGTCCGATTTATCAACTTCGTCCACCAGCAGGACCGCGCCGCCCGGCTCCTGCAACGCGCGCAGCAGGGGGCGGGGTTCCAGGAACTCCGGCGAGAAAAACAGGTCGCCGAATCCATGCAGCTTGTCCAGCGCGGCGGTCAGGCTGGAGGCATCGCCCAGCACTTCGCCGATCTTGTCGCGCAGGATTTGGGTGTACAGCAGCTGCTTGCCGTATTTCCATTCGTACAACGCCTTGGCCTCGTCCAGACCCTCGTAGCACTGCATCCGGATCAGCGGCAGCGACAGCCAGGCGGCGATGGATTTCGCCAGCTCGGTCTTCCCCACCCCGGCCGGGCCTTCCACCAGCACCGGCTTCTGCAGGCGCTCGGCCAGATAGACCGCGGTGGCGATCTGCCGGCTGGGGATGTAGCCGGAAGCGGCCAGGCCCTGTTCCACAGCGGCGATCGAGGTCACGCGCGTCTGGCCCGCGCGCGGCAGGTCGGCGGAGTACGGCATTCCGGGTCCTCTTGTGTGCTACCGTTGGGTAGGCTGTATCACCATTCCCCGGTTTGCCAAACCCGGGAGGGCCAGAAGGGGATGCCGATGGACATGCGGATCAGCGCCGAGCAACGCGAGATGCGGGAGGCCGTGCGCGCGCTGGCGCAGGACAAGTTCCGCGCCCGCGCGCCGCGCTTCATGGATGGAACATTCCCGTGGGAGAATCTGCGCGAACTGGCGTCCCTGGGCGTGCTGGGCATGTCGGTGCCCGAGGAATATGGCGGGCTCGGCCTGTCGATCATGGACACGGTCCTGATCCTGGAAGAGATCGCCAAGGTCTGCTACCCGACCGCGATGGCGGTGCTGGGCGAGGCCGGGGTGCAGACCCGCGTGATCGCCCGCTACGCCCCGCCGGCGATCCGCGAACGCATCCTGCCGCGCGTGGTATCCGGCGACTGCATCCTGGCCGTGTGCATGACCGAACCGCACGCCGGCACCGACGTCGCCAACTACCGGACCAACGCGCGCATCGTCGGCGACCGCGTGATCCTGAAAGGCACGAAGACGCTGATCAGCCGCGCGCCCGAGGCCGGGATGTTCGTGGTGTTCACCCGCGTGGACGGCCGCCCGGGACGCGAGGGCATCGGCTGCGTGCTGCTGGAACCCGGCACGCCGGGCTTTGCCGTCACCGGCACGTTC
>JAKAZJ010000013.1 GCA_021826565.1 Pseudomonadota bacterium
GCTGGCCGGGATCGTGATGGCGATCACGCTGATCGGGCTGCCCTGGGCACGCGCGGCGTTTGCGATCGCGCGGTACACGTTGCTTCCGTTCGGGTTCCGCGCGGTGCGGCGGGACCGGATCAGTTTGCGCCGCGATCTGGGCACCGGGGTGCTCGGGGTGCTGGGGAACGTGATCTGGCTGGTGCTGGCCGGGTGGTGGCTGGCGCTGGGGCACCTGGCCGCGGCGGTGCTGTTGGGCGTGACGGTGATCGGCATCCCGTTCGCCTGGGCGCATCTGAAGCTGGCCGGGTTGGCGCTGTGGCCGATCGGGCGGGAAGTGGTCGCGGTGGACGATCCGCGCCTGGGCCGGGTGCGGTAGGGGCCGCTTGACACCCAGCAGGACGCGGCGTTATAAACCGATCAGTTATATATCCGATTGGTTTATGACATCATGCCGCCCGACCCGCTCAGTGCCGTCTTCGCCGCCCTCGCCGACCCGACCCGTCGGGCCATTCTCGTCCGCCTGACGCAAGGCGCTGCAAACGTCGGCGAACTGGCCGCGCCGTTTGCCATCAGCCCGCCTGCCGTCTCCAAGCATCTCAAGGTGTTGGCCCGCGCCGGGCTGATCACGCGGGGCCGTGCCGCGCAGTCGCGACCGTGCCGGCTGGAGGCGGCGGCGTTACGCCCGGCCGCCGACTGGATCGCCACTTATCGCCGCCACTGGGACGAAAGCCTGGACCGGCTGGACGCGCATCTGCAGGACCTGCAATCGGGCATGGTATCCGATGAACCCGCGTCCTGACCCCGCGCTTGCGCTCAGCCGCTGGTTCCTCGCCCCGCGCGCGCTGGTGTTCGGCGCCTGGACCGATCCGGCGCGGGCCGCGCTGTGGTGGGGCCCGCGCGGGTTCGTGACCTTGTTTTGCACCATGGACCCGCGTCCCGGCGGAGCCTGGCGACAGGGAATGCGCGCACCCGACGGCACCGAGCGCGTCAAACGCGGCGTCTATCGCGAAGTCCACCCTCCCGAGCGCCTGGCCTTCACGTATGGTTGGGAGCAACCGGACGGCTCGGTTCTGTTCGATACTCTGGTCGATCTTCGCTTCACCGAGGAAGCCGGCGGCACCAGGCTGCTGCTGCGCCAGGCGCCGTTCCCGAGCGAGGACACCCGCGACAGCCACGTGGCGGGATGGTCGAGCTGCCTCGACCGTTTCGCCGACTACCTTGCCGATGTAACAAGGAACAGGGGAGACCGGCCATGACCGAACCGCGCATCGCGCCCCGCCAGGAATGGCTGGAAGCCCGCCGCGCATTGCTGGAACGCGAGAAGGCGCATACCCGCGAACGCGACGCGCTGGCCGCCGTCCGGCGCGCTCTGCCCTGGGTGCGTGTGGACAAGCGCTATTCGTTCGACACCCCGGACGGGACGCGCGACCTGGCTGGGCTGTTCGGGGATAAGTCCCAGCTCATCGTCAAGCATTTCATGTTCGGGCCGGACTGGACCGATGGCTGCGTCGGCTGCTCGTTCTTATCCGACCACCTGGACGGGCAGCCGCTGCGGCATCTGGCGCAGCGGGACGTGGCCTATGTCGCGGTCTCGCGTGCGTCGTTGCCGATGATCACGGCGTTCCGTGACCGCATGGGCTGGTCGTTCCCATGGGTGTCCTCGTTCGGCAGCGATTTCAACCATGATTTCGGGGTCTCGTTCACGCCGCAACAGCAACGGGACGGGGCGGAATACAACTACCGTGCCGGGCTCCCCGGCAGCGACGAAATGACCGGCATGAGCGTGTTCGCGCGCGACGGCGCGGGCGCGGTGTTCCACACCTATTCCTGCTATGCGCGCGCCGGGGAAGCGGTTCTGAGCGTGTACGCCTTGCTCGACCTGACGCCGCGCGGGCGGGAGGAGACCCTCCGCGGCAACCTGTCCGAATGGGTGCGCCACCACGACCGCTACGCGGATGCGGCTGCGGATTGCTGCCACTGATCCGGGGTTGCGCCCCGGCCGGTTCGGGGCAATGACGCAGCCATGTCGGAACCCGATCACGCCTTGGTCCTGTTCTCCGGTGGGCAGGATTCCGCCACCTGCCTGGCCTGGGCGCTGGCGCGCTACCCGCATGTGGAAACGGTGGGGTTCGATTACGGCCAGCGTCACGCGGTGGAACTTACCTGCCGCGCCCCGCTGCGCGCCGCGCTGGCGGCCCATGCGGATTGGGGCGCGCGGCTCGGCCCCGATCATGTCGTCGCGCTCGGCGCGTCCATGGCGGCGATCGGCGCCACCGCGCTGACCTCGGACGCGGCGATCGCGCTGGGCGCCGAGGGCCTGCCCACCACCTTCGTGCCCGGCCGCAATCTGTTGTTCCTGACCTACGCCGCCGCGATCGCCTATCGCCGCGGCTTGCGCCGGATCGTGGCGGGTGTTTGCGAGACCGACTACTCGGGCTACCCCGATTGCCGCGACGACACGATCAAGGCGATGCAGCTGGCGCTGAATCTGGGGCTGCAACGAAGATTCGTGCTGGAGACGCCGCTGATGTGGCGCGACAAGGCCGCCACCTGGGCGTTGGCGGAAACGCTGGGCGGCGCCGCCCTGGTCGCGCTGATCGAGGAGCAGTCCCATAGTTGCTACCGCGGCGAGCGCACCGCGCGCCATCCCTGGGGCTATGGGTGCGGCGCCTGCCCGGCCTGCGAGCTGCGCCGCGCCGGGTGGGAACGCTGGCGTGGCCTCGGTGCCGCCGCCGTGCCATGATCGCGCGCGGGACACGGAGGGCGCCATGACCGATCCGATCGACATCGCCGATTTCGAGCGCGTGGAGATTCGCGTGGGCACCGTGGTCGATGCCGCGCCATTTCCGGAAGCGCGCAAGCCGTCGGTCAAGCTGGTGATCGATTTCGGGCGCGCGCTGGGGCGCAAGCGGTCCTCGGCGCAGATCACGGTGCATTATCGGCCGGATCAGTTGATCGGGCGGCAGGTCTGCGCGGTGGTGAATTTTCCGCCGCGCCGGATCGCGGGCTATGACAGTGAGGTGCTGACGCTCGGGATGCCGGATGAGGACGGCGCGGTGGTCCTGATCAAGCCCGACTTCAAGGTTCCGGACGGCGGGCGGCTGTTCTGAGCCGGATCGCCGCCGCCGCCGCCGCGGTGTAGAAGCGGGGAACATTTCCCGGAGTTCCCCCCATGCTCCTCGGCGTCATCGCCGACGATTTCACCGGCGCCACCGATCTTGCCGCCATGCTGGTCGCGCACGGCATGACCGCGGTGCAGCGCATCGGCGTGCCCGCCGCGGCCGAGCCCGCGCCGGACGCCGACGCGGTGGTGATCGCATTGAAATCGCGCACCGCGCCGCCGGCGCAGGCGGTCGCCGAAAGCCGCGCCGCCCTGGCCTGGCTGCGCGCGGCCGGCGCGCGGCAGTTCTTCTTCAAATACTGCTCCACCTTCGACAGCACCGATCAGGGCAATATCGGCCCGGTGGCGGATGCGCTGCTGCGCGATCTCGGCGGCGGTTTCGCGCTGGCCTGCCCCGCCTTTCCCGCCAATGCGCGCAGCGTGTTCCAGGGCCATCTGTTCGTGGGCAGCACGCTGCTGAACGAATCCGGCATGGAGCATCACCCGCTGACGCCGATGACGGATGCGAATCTGGTCCGCGTGCTGTCGCGCCAGACCGACGGCACCGTGGGCCTGGTGCCCTATGCCACCGTTGCGCGAGGGCCGGAGGCGATCCGCCGCGCCATGACCGCGCTTGCCGAACAAGGCCGCCGCTACGCCATCGTCGATGCCGTCGCCGAGGCCGATCTGCACGCGATCGGCGCTGCCGCCGCCGCGCATGCGCTGATCACCGGCGGCTCGGGCGTGGCGATGGGCTTGCCGGAGAATTTCCGCCGCGCCGGGTTGCTGCCCGCGCGGCCGAGCGCGGCCGCCTTGCCGCGTGTGGACGGCGCCTGCGCGGTCCTCGCCGGCTCCTGCTCGCGCGCCACGCTGGGCCAGGTGGCGTTCGCGCGCGAACATATGCCCGCGCATACGCTCGACCCGTTGCAGACCCCGAACGCCGCAGCGCTGGCGGATGAGGCGTTGCGCTGGGCCGCGGCGCAACCCACCGACGCGCCGATCCTGATTGCCGCGTCCGCCCCACCCGATGCGGTGGCGGCGGTGCAGCAACGCCTGGGCCGCGACGCCGCCGGTGCGCTGATCGAGGACGCCATGGCGCGCATCGCCGCAACCCTGGTCGCGCGCGGCGTGCGGCGCCTGGTGGTGGCGGGCGGCGAGACCTCGGGCGCGATCGTCGCGCGGCTTGGCGTGCGCGCGTTGCGCATCGGCGCCGAGATCGATCCCGGCGTGCCCTGGACCTATGCCGAGGGCGACGGGCCGGCGCTGCTGCTCGCGCTGAAATCGGGCAATTTCGGCGCCCGCGATTTCTTCCTGAAGGCGTTCGAGGTGTTGGGATGACCGAAACCGAAACCCGCGACCGGCTGGCAGAATTGGCCGCCAGCCTGTTCGCGCGCGGCTTTTCTGTCGGGTCCGCCGGTAATATCAGCGTGCGGCTGGAGGACGGCTATCTGATCACGCCGACCAATTCCAGCCTCGGTCGGCTGGACCCGGCGCGGCTCTCGCGCCTGGACGCGGCGTTCCGCCATATCGGCGGCGACAAGCCTTCGAAGGAGGTGTTCATGCACCGCGCCTTCTACACCGCACGCGCGGATGCGGGGGCGGTGGTGCATCTGCACTCCACCATGGCGACCGCGATCGCCTGCCTCGCCGCGGTGGGGGAGCAAGCGCCGATCCCGCCGCTGACACCGTATTTCGTGATGCGCGTCGGCCGCGCGCTGCCGGTGGTTGCGTATTACCGGCCGGGCGATCCGGCGATGGAGCCGGCGATCGCGGCGGCGGCGGCGGATGCGCGCGCGGTGCTGCTGGCCAATCACGGCCCGGTGGTATCGGGCAAGACCTTGACGGATGCGGTCTACGCCGCCGAGGAGCTTGAGGAAGCGGCGCGTCTGGCGCTGCTGCTGCGCGGTGCCTCGCCCCGGCTGCTGACCGCGCCGCAGGTCGACGACCTGCTCAGCACATTTTCCTGAAATCCTGCGCGCCTTAAAGCACGAGGGGCGCGGGGTTGCCCCCGCGCCCACCGGTGCCGAATCGAAAAGCGTCCTAGCCCTCGGTTTCGGATGCGCCGGATTCCGGCGCCGGGGCTGCCATGGTGGCGGCTTTCTTGCGCGGGCGCCGTACGACGGCCTTCTTCGCCGCCGCGGCCTTGCGCGGGCTGGCCTTCTTCGCGGCAGCCTTGCGCGTGCCGGTCTTCTTCGCGGCGGCCTTGCGGGTGCCGGTCTTCTTGGCGGCGGCCTTGCGGGTGCCGGTCTTCTTGGCGGCGGCCTTGCGCGCGCCAGTCTTCTTGGCCGCAACCTTCCGCGTACCGGTCTTCTTCGCCGCCGCTTTCCGTGTGCCGGTTTTCTTCGCGGCGGCCTTGCGGGTTCCGGTCTTCTTCGCGGCGGCCTTGCGGGTGCCGGTCTTCTTGGCGGCGGCCTTACGTCCGCCAGCCTTCTTCGCCGCGGTCTTGCGTCCGCCGGCGCGCATCGCCATCGGCTGGGCGCGGGTCGCTTCGCTGTCCTCGCTGCTCACCTGGTAGATCTCCTGTTGAAGCCGTGATTTCTGGTTACGTCGCAAGGACGATCCGGCGCGGGGAAAACCCGATGCTGGGTCACGCACGCGTAGCGTGCGGAACTGATGTTGCCGATCGGTGCGTGGCCGAGGTAGCGGTCCATCGACCGTCCTTCTCTTGAACACATGCAACCGCGCGAATCGTGCAATTGCATGACGACTCCGCTATCAGCGAGTCGCGTCACGATGTCAACAAAAAGCAATCGATTCGGTAGAACGCGATGCAGGTTTTTTCGCAGCCGTGACCGCGCCGCCGCAATCGCGACGGCGCGGCCCGTTTCAGCCGCGCTGATCGAGCGGCACGAAACGCAGATCCTCGGGCCCCACATAGTTCGCCGTGGGGCGGATGATCTTGCCGTCGATGCGCTGTTCGATCACATGCGCCGCCCAGCCGGTGGTGCGCGCGATCACGAATAATGGCGTGAACATCGCCGTCGGTACGCCCAGCATGTGATAGGAAACCGCGCTGTACCAGTCGAGATTGGCAAACATCTTCTTCGCGTCCGCCATCACCGCCTCGATCCGCTCGGCGATCGCGAACATCTTCAGCGATCCGGCTTCCGCCGACAACTGCCGCGCGACCTCCTTGATGATCCGGTTGCGCGGGTCGGCGATGGTATAGACCGCATGGCCGAAGCCGATGATGACTTCGCGCGCCGCGACGCGGGCGCGGATATCTGCCTCCGCGGCGTCGGGCGTGTCGTAGCGCTTCTGGATCTCGAAGGCGACTTCGTTGGCGCCGCCATGTTTGGGTCCGCGCAGCGCGCCGATGCCGGCGGTGATCGCCGAGTGCATGTCGGCCCCCGTCCCCGCCACCACCCGGCAGGCGAAGGTGGACGCGTTGAACTCGTGTTCCGCGTACAGATTCAACGAAGTATGCATCGCCCGTATCTGGCTGGCCGAGGGCGGCTCGCCATGCAGCAGATGCAGGAAATGTCCGCCGATCGAGGGATCGTCGGTCTCCACATCCACCGCGCGGCCGTTATGCGCCCAGTGGTACCAATAGAGCAGCATCGAGCCGAGGCAGGCGATCAGCTTGTCGGCGATGTCGCGCGCGCCGGGATGGTTGTGATCGTCCTTCTCCGGCAGCGCGCAGCCCAGCGCCGACACGCCGGTGCGCATCACATCCATCGGATGCGCCGCCGCCGGCAAGGCCTCCAGCACGTCCTTCACCGCAGCCGGCAGGCCGCGCAGCGCCTTCAGCTTCGCCTTGTAGGCGCGCAGCTCGGCCTGGTTCGGCAGGCTGCCATGGATCAACAGATGGGCGATCTCCTCGAACTCGGCGGCCTCGGCCACGTCCAGGATGTCGTAGCCGCGGTAATGGAGGTCGTTGCCGGTGCGCCCGACGGTGCACAACGCGGTGTTGCCGGCCATCACGCCGGACAGGGCGACGGATTTCTTGGCTCGGTTCGGGGTTGCGGTCTCGCTCATGGTTTCAGTCCTCCGTGGGTCAGAAGATGCCCGGCTTGCTGTCTTTCAGATGCCCCGCCGGCAGCGCCACGTTCAGCGCGGCGAGCTCGCCCGCCGGCAGCCGCGGCAGGTCCTGCGCGACTTCCAGGAAGCGATTCGACTCGCGGGCCGAGATCAGCCCCTCGGTCATGGTCAGGAACTTGCGGATGTAGTCGTCGCGGCCGAACGGGCGCGCGCCGTTGGGATGGGCGTTGGCGACCGCCAGTTCGTCGATGATGGTGGTGCCGTCCTGCAAGGTGATCTCCACCCGCCCGCCGAAGGCGAGCTTGTCGGGATCGGTCTCGTGGTAGCGCGCGGTCCAGACCGGGTCTTCCCGGGTTTCGATCTTGTGCCACAGCGCCACCGTATCGGGCCGCGCGGCGCGCTTCGGCGCGTAGCTGTCCACATGGTGCCAGCGCCCGTCCTGCAGCGCGACCGCGAACATGTACATGATGGAATGGTCCAGCGTCTCCCGCGACGCTTTCGGGTCCAGCTTCTGCGGATCGTTGGCGCCGGTGCCGATCACGTAATGGGTATGATGGGAGGTGTGGATCACGATCCGCTGCACCGCAGCAAGATCGGGCACGCGCGCGCGCATCCGGAACGCCAGATCGATCAGCGCCTGCGCCTGGTATTCGGCGCTGTGCTCTTTCGTGTAGCTCGACAGGATCGCGCGCTTGGCCTCATTCGGTTCCGGCAGCGGCACCTGATAGACCGCGTCGGGGCCGTCCAGCACCCAGGCGATCACGCTGTCCTCGCCTTCGTAGATCGGGCTCGGCGCGCCTTCGCCGCGCATTGCCCGATCCACCGCCTCCACCGCAAGCTTGCCGGCATGGGCCGGGGCGAAGGCCTTCCACGAACTGATCTCGCCCTTGCGGGACTGGCGGGTGGTCACGCTGACATGCACCGCCTGCTGCACCGCCTGGTAGATGGTCTCGGTCGGCAGCTTCAGCAACGTGCCGATCGCGGCGGCCTGGCCGGCGGCAAGATGGGTGATGTGGTCGATCTTGTGCTTATGCAGGCAGATCGCGCGCACCAGGTTGATATGGATCTCGTAGCCGGTGGCGATCGCGCGGATCAGTTCGCGCCCCGAGCGGCCGAGCGTCTGTGCCACCGCCAGAACCGGCGGGATGTTATCGCCCGGATGCGAATAATCGGCGGCGAGAAACGTGTCGTGCATGTCGAGCTCGCGCACCGCGGTGCCGTTCGCCCACGCCGCCCATTCCGGGCTGACCCGCACGCGCGGGGAGGCACCGAACACCAGCGCGCCGTCGCGGCGCGGATGTCCCAGCGCCGCGCCGCGGGCGGAGACGGGGGCGGTGCGGTTCACCGAGGCGATCGCCACGGCGGCGTTGTCGATGATGCGGTTGATGATCATCGCGGTCACCTCGCGCTCGACCGCGACCTTGTCGGCGGCGACGGCGGCGATTTTCCACGCCAACTGCGCCTCCCGCGGCAGTGCGGCTCTGGAGGGATGAACGCGAACTTCGTGCAGCTTCATGTGGACGCTCCCCGGCGTTGGCTGGCTGGTCGCGTCTTCGTAAGGTTCCCGCCCGGCCGCGGCAAGTCGGGGCCGGGGCGATGCCGTAAGCGCATACAGTTAATAATAGTATGTGCGCTGCGTTCCCGGCCCAGCCGCGCGCGACCGCGCGGTGTCCGCTTCGGCGTGCGATCAGCGCGCCGCGCAGTCGCGCAGCATCTGGCGCATCGCCGCCGGGATCGGCGCGATCACCGGGACCGCATGGCGTTCGGCCAGCGCGTCGGCGGCAGCGGCGAGCGGGCCGCCGCCGATCACCACTGCCTCGGCCCCATCATCGGCGATCGCGCGCGCAATCGCGCCCGCCAACGCCGCTTCCAGCGACGGCGGATCGGCGGCCAGTGCGATCGGATCTCCCGGCGTCAGACGGATGCCGGTGTAGCGCGCGCCGAGGCCGAGCGCGCGGGCGCGCGCTGCGATGGGTCCGGCAAGCCCCGGCGTGACGGTTGCCACGCCGAAGCGCCGCCCGCCGGCGGCGGCTTCGCGCATCGACGCTTCGCAAATCCCGACCACCGGCAGCGTCACCGCGGCGCGCAGCGCATCCAGGCCCGGATCGCCGAAGGCCGCGATGATGATGCCATCGACATCGGCGGCGTGGCTGCGGCCGAGCGCCACGACCTCCGCCGCCGCCGCTTCCAGTTCCGCCGCCGCCACGATCATCGCCACCCCATGCCGGGCCGTGACCCCCGTCACCCGGACGCCGCGCGGTGCGGCGGCCTGCGCTATCGCCACCATCATCGCCGTGGTCGCGGCCGACGTGTTGGGATTGATCAGCAAGACCCGTGTCATGGCCGCGCGGACATTGCCGCCGGACCCGGCGCCGCCACCGCGGCACCCGCCGGCAGACCGAGATCTTCCAGCGAGCGGCCAAAGGTTTCCGGCGCCAGTTGCACACACGCCGCAAACACCGCGTACATCGCCGCGATCAGGACGAACACGGCACCGATACCGTCGCTCTGGAACAAACGCCCGGAGAGCAGCGGCATGAGCGCGCCGGAAGCGGTGCCGACCGCGAGGATAAAAGCGGTGCCGAAGCCGCGGATGCGGGTCGGATAGAGTTCGGGCGCATACATGAACACCGTGGTGTTGAGCAGCAGGACGAAGAACTGGAAGGTGGCGCCAAAGAACAGCACCAGCGGCACCGAGCGGCCCAGGAAACCGAAGCCGAGCGCCGCCAGACAGGCGAAGATCGCGCCGGCCGTCAGCACCGGCTTGCGCGGCAGATGGAAACCGAACACCGAGGCGACCGAGGTGCCGAGCAGGCTGCCGGCCTGGATCACCATGGTGAATACCAGGCTGCGGGTGATCGTGTAGCCCTCGGACACCAGCACCGTCGGCATCAGCGTCAGCACCGTGATCTGCGCGCCATAGGTCATCCAGGTCGCGATCGCGATCGGAATGGTACGCCGGGCAAACGGACCGCGGAAGATCTCGCTAAGGCCGGGGCGGGGCGCGGGCGCGTCCGCGCGCGTGTCGGCCCGGATATAGTCATGCAGCGTCACGTCGCCGCCGGTCAGGCGGCCGGCGGCAAGCCGCGACAGCACGCGGTTGGCGCCCGCCACGTCACCGCGGGACAGCAGATAGCGGGGGGTTTCCGGCACCAGGCGGCGATAGAACACCACCAGCACCGCCGGCAGCACCAGGACCGCGAACAGGAAGCGCCAGCGGTCCGGCCCGGGGAACAGCGCGAACACCAGCAGGCCAAGGCCAGGGGCGAGGAAATTGCCGAACCCGCCGGCGCCGACATTGATCAGCCCGACCGCGGTGCCGCGGAAGCGGGTCGAACAAAACTCAGCCAGCATGGTGACGGCGACCGAGATTTCCCCGCCCAGACCGAAGCCGACAATGGCGCGTCCCCAGGCAAGCGTGGCGAAGTTCGGGGCAGCTGCACAGATAATGGCGCCCAGGGTGAACAGCGCGAGGTCGATCGTCAGCATCGTGCGCCGACCGTAGCGATCCCCGAGATACCCCGAAAGCAGCCGGCCCACGGCACCGGAGGCAAAGGTGATCGTGTTGAGCAGCCCGATTGCGGTGGCTCCGATCCCCCAGACCTGGTGCAGTACCGGGCCGACGATGCCGATGGTGTTCTGTTCGAAGCTGTCGAAGATGCAGCCGGCGATCACCAGCGCCAGGATGCTGCGATGGGCGCCGGTGGTGCCGATCCGGTCGAGCGCCTGTTCCAGCGCGAGCAGCCGCGGCGATCCGGGCGGAGAAGGGGCGTGGGGTTCGACTTGCATCGGTGCCTCCTGGTTCGCGCCCGGACGCACGTGCCCGGGCTGACGGGCACATGAAACGCATTTTTCGTGCCAGTCGATATGGAAATCGTAATTTCCTCTCCGGCAACGCTCACGGCTTCTCGATCTCGTCCAGCGCGTCATGCGCGCCCTCGATCGCGCTCAGCCGTCGCCGCCCCGGCGTGCCGGCCAGACGCAATACCGCGGTGGCGAGCGCATCGCACAGCATCGTGACCGCGGCGTGGTCATAGAGCGGGCCGGGCGCGCCGGTCTCGCAGCGGAGCAGCCATTCCGGCCGTGGACGGGGATCGTCCTGCCGGTCGGTGATGCAGAGCGTGCGCGCCCCGGTCGCGACCAGCGCGCCCAGAACCGTGGCGAAGCGCGCGACCCGGCGGCTGAGACCGAACAACACCACGCAGTCGCGGCGGGTCATCGCGGGCAGATATTCGCCCAGCGTCTCCCCGGCTTCCGGCACCACGCGGGTGCGCTCCAGAACCTGCAGGATCTGCCAGCGCAGATAGGTCGCGAACGGGCGGCTGCTGCGCTCGCCGCAAATCCAGACCTGGTCGGCCTCCAGCAGCGCGCGCGCGATCTCGGTGAGCGTGTCCTCGGAAATGCGGTGGAACGTGGCGTCGATATTGCGGTGGACCTGCTGACGATGCGCGTCCAACCCGCCCGGACGTGCCGGATCGCCCGGGGTAGCCAGCAGCAGCGCCGCGCCCCCCTGCTTTTCCAGTCGCACGACCCGGCGCGCGGTCTCGAAGCTGTCATAGCCCAGGCGTTTGATGAAGCGGCTGACGGTGGCGTTGGAAACATTGGCCAGACCGGCGAGTTCGGCGGCGGTGTAGCTTGCGAGCTCGCCGGGGAAATCGAGCAGGAACGTGCCCAGCCGTCGTTCCGTGGGCGGCACTTCGCCCAGGCTGTCGCGGATGCGGGCGACGAAGGAACGCGCGGCGCCGCGCGGCATCGGCCTAGCGGTCCTCGTGCCAGGTGCGGCCGTCGCGCTCGATCAGCCCGATCGCCGCACTCGGCCCCCAGGTGCCGGCAACGTAAGGACGCGGCGCGTCGCCGCGCGCGGTCCAGGCGTCCAGCACCGGCTCGGCCCAGGACCAGGCTGCCTCCACCTCGTCGCGGCGCATGAACAGGGTGGCGTTGCCGCGCACCGTGTCCATCAGCAACCGCTCATAGGCGTCCGGGTAGCGCAGGCCGAACGCCTGCTCGAAGCTGATATCCAGCGCGGTGGGGGCAAGGCGCAGCCCGCCCGGACCCGGTTCCTTGGTCATCATCGCCAGTTGCATCCCTTCCTGCGGTTGCAGGCGGATCACCAGCCGGTTCGCTTCCAAAGCCGCACCCGGAAACAGCGACAGCGGCACGGCGCGGAACTGGATGACGATCTCCGAGACCTTGTGCGGCAACCGCTTGCCGGTGCGCAGGTAGAACGGCACGCCGGCCCAGCGCCAGTTGCAAATTTCCACCTTCAGCGCGACGAAGGTCTCGGTGAAGCTGCGCTGCCCATCGCCGAGATCGGCGAGGTAGCCCGGCACGCGCGCGCCTTCGATCGCACCGGACTCGTACTGCCCGCGCACGCTATGGCTGCCGACGCGCTCGGGGGTCATCGGCACCAGCGCGCGCAGGACTT
>JAKAZJ010000014.1 GCA_021826565.1 Pseudomonadota bacterium
GCGCACGATCCCCAACTGATCGCGCCGGCCGGACAGCATCGCCGCTACCGCAATCAACAGCAGGCCGGCCAGCGGATACCGCCGGCCCGCCGAACGCCGGTGGTCCGGCACCGAGGAAAGAGCTTCTCAGAGACTGCCCGCCGTTCCAGAGATCAATGCCATCGCACCCGCCCATCGCCGATTCGCTTGGGCAGCTTGAATCCGGACCACACACCGAGGCCAGCCAAAAACGACCCGCAGGGCACACACCCAACGGGGGAACCGAATCGCCCTGTCACCTGCCGCCCGTGTCGCCCCCCGGCGTCGCTCCGCCGGTGATATACAGCACGATCCGCTCGACGGTGAGGCTGTCGCCACTGAGGACACCGACCACCCGGCCGTGCCGAAGGACGATCACCCGATGGCAGATGCGGCACACCTGAGGCAGGTTGTGACTGATCACCAGAACGGTCACGCCCTGCCGGTGCAGTTGCTCGATCAGATCGACCACCTGCTGCTGCTGCTGCACGCCGAGGGCTGCCGTCGGCTCGTCCATTAGCACGATCCGCCGGCGCCACATGACCGCCCGCGCAACCGCGACGGCCTGGCGCTGGCCGCCCGACAGCGAGCCGCATTCGCTGCGGATCGAGGGCAGCCGGATATTGAGTTCGTCGAGCTTGTCGCGGCCGGTGGCCATCATCCGACGGTTGTCCAGCCACCCGAAGCGCCCCGCGATCCCGGGCAGGATCTGCTCACGCCCCAAGAACAGATTGGCGACGACGCTCAGGTCCAGGGCCAGCGCAAGATCCTGGTAGATCGTCTCGATCCCCTGCTCGCGGGCGACCCGCGGGGATCGAAGGCCGACCTTCTTCCCGTCGACGAATATCTCTCCCGCACTGGGCTGGATCACGCCGGACAGTATCTTCACCAGAGTTGACTTGCCGGCCCCGTTGTCGCCCACTAGGCCAACCGTCTCGCCGGCATGGATCTCGAGGTCCACGCCGTCCAGGGCTGCGACCGTTCCGTAGTGCTTACGAACTCCCCGGGCCGTCAGAACGGGCGGCGGCGGCGTCAGTTCCATCACGCTTTCTCCTCTCCTGCGGCGCAGGCCCCGCCGGCCGGCGGCTGGGGCGCGCGCCCCAGCAGGCCGGATCCCACCGGGAGGCCCGTAGGATCGCCGCCGCGCCGATGGCGCACGAGTTCCGGTGCCCGGGCTATTTCTTCGCCGTCGCCGTGGGGATGTAGTAGTACATGGCGATCTTCGGATCATTGGCGGTCGCCGTCGTCGCCGTGACGGTGGGCAGCAGGACCTGCTTCGGGACCGCACTGTCGTGACCGGTCATTTCGTCCCATGCGTAGCGCATGGCCAGCCGCCCCATGATGAGAGGTTCCTGCACTTCGGTGGAGGAGATCACCCCCTGCTTCAGCAGCTTCACGACCTCGGGCGGTGCATCGAAGCTCTGCACGAACACCTTCCCCTTCTTCCCCGCATTCATCACCGCCCGGCCGACTCCGGAGGCCAGCAGCCCTGTGGTGCCGAAGAACGCGGCAATGCCGGGGTGCGCCACCAGGATCGAGGCGGTGATCTTTTCGGCGGACATCGGATCATTCGTTCCGGCGTACTGGACCGGCAGGATTTTGATCCCGGGATCGTGCTTGTGCAGATAGGCAATGCAGCCCTGCGCCCGTTTGTTCGCGGTGACATTACCTGGGGCGAGATCCACGATCCCCACCAGCCCATGGCCGCCGAGATGCTGGCCGATCGACTTGCCGGCCAGTTCCCCGCCCAGCATGACATGCGTGCCGACGAAACTGTCGATCACCGCAGGATTGGCCACGGCGGTATCGACCTCGATGACGGGGATTCCGGCCCGTTTGAAGCGCTGCAGGGCCGGGATCTCCTCGTGCGGGTTAGTGACATCGGTGATCATGGCATCGGGATGGCGGGCCAGCATCGCGCTCAGGATCGGGACCTGGTACTCGGCGGTATCCTGGGTCGGCGCATCGAACACGATCTGCACATTCGCATGCAGCTTGGCCGCCTCTTCCTTCTCGCCGCGCAGGATGGTCTCGCAGAAGGCATTGGCGAAGAAGGCGCAGACGAAGCCAACGGTCTTCTTCGCGCCCATAGCCGGCGCGGCCGGCGCGGCCACGCCACGGTCGCTCCCCCCGCCCAGCAACAGGGCCACCACCCCGACCACCAGCGCCCAGGTGCCAAATCGCGGCCCCTGCCGTTGTTGATTGCTCATTGAACGTTCTCCTCTCTGCTGTTTTTCGCGCCTGCGGTCGGGCCGCCGGCCTCGTTGGCTACTCGGCCCTGATCAGCCGCAGGCGGATACGATCCGTGTAGACGGCCAGGATGATGATGAAACCGATGGCGACCTCCTGCCAGAACGGATTGACATCGGCCATGACAAGGCCGCTCGACAGCACGGCAATGATGAGCGCGCCGACGACGGTGCCGAGCACGGAGCCGCGGCCGCCCGAGAAGCTGGTGCCGCCGATCACGGCCGCGGCGATGGCATTCAGTTCCTGCCCGGTTCCCGCTGACGGCGAGGCGCCGATGAACTGGCTCATGACGAGCTCGCCCGCAATCGCCGCCAGCACGCCTGACAGCACGAACGTGAGCACCAGCCG
This sequence comes from Pseudomonadota bacterium, assembly GCA_021826565.1. Next base: position 2,617 of record JAKAZJ010000014.1, read on the forward strand.
GCGCGCAACCGGGATACCGGCGCGCTCGGCGGCCTGCCGGTCGCTGCCGATCGCATAGAGATGCCGCCCCGTGCGGGTCCGCGCAAGCCAGCACCCGACCACCACGTAAAGCACCGCCGTCACGAGAACCGGGGTCAACATCCATCCACCAAGCAAGCCGTTGCCGATGGAGCCGACGGCACCCGGTATGTTCACGATCTCCTGGCCGTTATTGATGAGGTCGGTCGCTCCGGTCGCGGCACCCAGCATACCCAGAGTAACAAGGAACGACACGACCCGGAGCTGCGTGACCAGCAGACCGTTCATCAGACCCGCGATGCCCCCGGCAACTATCCCGGCGCCATAGCCGAGGATCATGATGACGCCGGTCGGCACATGCGCCGCCAGCAGGTGCTCCATCACGAAGGCCGCCACCATGCCGCCCAGCCCCAGGACCGCGCCGACCGACAGGTCGAAATCCCCCGTGATGATGACGAGCGTCTGCGCCAGACCAAGCAGCGCTGTTTCGTAGGCGGCCTGGCTGACCGCGATCCAACCGTCGCGCGAGGCGAAATGCGGCGCGGCGAACGTGAATGCGATCACCATGATAGCCAGGACCAGGATGGTCCAAACCGCCGTCAGCCGCGCAATGGCGGTCGGACGATCAGACACCGCCCTGCCCGCGGGCATGACGGCATCCCGCGCGCTGACGTCGGTCACGAACAGACTCCCGGCGGCTCCGTTGCAAACGTCAGTCGAGCTTCGCAACAAGAGCCATTGGATTTGGGCCATTCGACAGCCCGCCGGTATCCCGACATATGTTTCCCTCCCACGCTCGGTATGAAAACGCTCCCATGAAAGCGTTGTCAATAGGGCCCTCTCGGCCTTTCCCGGAACCATGCGTTGACCGGCTCGCCGCAGCCCGCCGACTGGCGCATGTCAGCTTTGCCGGGGACGCCGACCGGACAGCGTGCCGGAAAACGTCCCAGCCCCCCTGAACCCAACTGTTGCTACTACGGAAATCCTACCACCTGGTCCGCTGCCAGCTGCGGTGGGGCCGGATAGTGCAGACCACGCTGGCCGGACCAGCTGCGATCCGGCTTGGCTACGTATGGCCCGGGGTCGTACCCGACGAGTTGACCGTCGCGCGCCCACCCCTGCTCGCGGTCAACTCCCCAAACCCGCGCGCAAAGCGCCTCGGTAAGCCGCGCCCGGACGGCCGCGTACTCGGGCGCTGCTGCGACATCGCGCAGCTCCCTGGGATCATCCTGCAGATCGAACAGCTGCACCCGGTTGCCGGCCGGATACCAGATCAGCTTATGCCTTGCATCGAGCAGCATCCGGGTGGCGCCGTTGTTGTCCAGGCAATCGCCGTACAGCACCTCGTTGTAATGCGTGTGCACCGGATGCCCTTCGACCGTGACGGGGATCGGCGCCCCGGCCAGCGCGAGCAGGGTCGGCATGACATCAGCGAGCCCCACCAGCCGGTCGTCGATGGTCCCGGCCGGCAGGCGCGGATCGCCGGCCGTCCCGACCAGGATGAAGGGCACCCGTGCCGCCCCCTCGTAATGAACCCGCTTTGCATACAGCCCGAAATCGCCCAGCATGTCGCCATGATCGGCCGTGAACAGGATGATGGTGTTGTCGAGCAGCCCTTCCTCGCGCAGGGTGCCCAGCACGACCCGGAACTGGTGATCGATATGGGTGCACAGCGCGTAGAATGCCCGGCGGACCTCGCGCAGGACTGGCGGCGGCAGCATGGGCCAGAAATTGCGCCCCATCTTCAGCGTGTAGGGCAACGCCTCCGGGTCGCCGCACCAATCGGCCCACAGCGCCGGCGGCGGCTCGAACTGGCGATAGAAATCCATGTAGCACGCCAACGGCGTCAGCGGCGGATGCGGATGAATGTAGGACAGATACCAGAAATTCGGCCGGGTCGGGTCACGCCGCTTGATCGTGCGGCACATAGTCTGCGTAAGCCAGTTGGTGGAGTGGCACTCCTCCGGCAGGTGCCAGGGCCGGTGCATGTAGTTGTTGTTGTTCATCCCACCGGCGAATTGCTGGCCGACATGGCCTCGCTCGGCCAGGAACATCTCGTAATCGTCGACCGCGCCGAGATGCGGCCTGCCCTCCTCGGCTAGCTGCACGTCGTCGAAGCCGATTCGGTCGCGCGGCGGATAGACATGCAACTTGCCGACCGAAAGGGCCTGATAGCCGGCGTCGCGAAATGCCTGCGGCAGGGTGACCAGATGCTTCGGCATCGGCGTCGTGGTGCCGAACACCCGGTCGCCATGGGTGTGCGTCCCGGTGCCGGTCATAAGGGTGCGCCGGGCTGGAATGCAGATCGGGCTTTCCGAATAGGCGCGCGTGTAGCGGACCCCGTTGCGGGCAAGCTGGTCGAGCGTGGGACTCAGCAGCACCGGATGGCCGGCGCAGCCGAGCAGCTGGCCCGGCCACTGGTCTACCGTCACCAGCAGCACGTTCGGTCGCGGATCGTTCATCGTTGCTCTTCCCTGTTTCGTCTCGTTCGCAAGCCCGTCAGCAGTTCTACCAGGAGATCGTCATGCAGCATCCCGGGCCGATCGTCGATCCGCTGACCGCCGCGCTCGCCACGCAGCTCGGTGATCCCGTGCTGGCGCGCGGGCTGGCCGCGATCCTGGTCGAAGACGCGATACTGTGGCGGGCGCCGGAACTGCCGCCAGGGGGCGCGCGCGCGATCTTCGGCTTCACCTTCGTCAACCGCATGCTGGCCAACGGCAACCGGGTGCCGGGCCCGGTCAACGAAATGCTGGCAGAACGGGTTTGCGTGCTGCATCAACACACTGCCGCACCGGTATTCGCCCAGTGGGAGATCGCGGAGGCGTTGGCTGGCCAGATTCCGGCGGCGGCGCTCACGGCCATCAACCCGGGACGGGATGTCCGTGGCGAGCCGGTTTATTTGGGAACCGCGCAGGTCGTGGCTGAAATCGCTGCGCAGATCGGGACGCCGGATAGTCTCGGGCCGGTGGCGGTGGTGGCATTTGCCGACCATCTGCACCGCGCGGTGATGAGCGCGCGCCGCGCCGGCTTCGACGCCCATGCCCCGGCCGGAGTGGCGATGCCAACCGCCTACGACCCGGACTCCGGCCAGGCTTGGTGTCGCAGCCGCCTGGCGTATCTGCTGCATGACATCATGATCCGGATCACCGACCGGCGCGCCGCGGTAGTGGGCAGCTTGTGGCGCTAGGCAATGCCAGTCCCGCCTCGGTACAGCGCTCGGTGTCATCGGAACTCTGCCGGAACGCCTGGCGGGGGCGAGAAGCCGAGGTCGCCGCGTGCAATCACGGCGGCGCGCCCTCCATGGGCAACAAGTTGTTCGGCCTGCCGACGCTTGGCCCGCGCATTCACCTCCGCGGGATCACAGATCTCGAACAGGCGGGCCAGGCACAGCGCCAGTGTCGCCGCCGCCGCCGGATCGGCGGCAATATCATGCATTTCCTCCGGGTCGGCCTTGAGGTCAAACAGCTGCGGCGGATAGTCCACGTAATGGATATATTTGTAGCGCCCGGTCCGCAGCATGAACGCGCCCGTGGTGGACCCCATGCCGTGATATTCCGAGAACGCGACCCGGTCCGACTCCGGCGCGCCGGCGATGGTCACCAGCGAGCGTCCGGGCAGGTCGCGCTCCGCGGCCGTGGCCTGGATGCCGATGGCCTGCAGCACGGTCGGATAGATGTCCACATGGCTCACCGGCGTCGGGCAGACCTGCCCGCGCGGCAGCCCCGGTCCGGCCAGCAGCAACGGGACACCCACCGCCTCCTCATACATGGTGGATTTGCCCCACACGCCGCGGGCACCAAGATTGTCACCGTGGTCGCTGGTATAGAGCACCTGTGTCGTTTCGCTCAGGCCGGTTGCCCGCAGCGCAGCCAGCACCTTGCCGATATTCTCGTCTAGGAAGCTGCAAAGACCGTAGTACCCGGCAACCGCCCGGCGGACCTTGTCTTCGGTATCGAAATGCTCGTCATAGGCGAAGCTGGCGCCGTATTCGCGCAGATACGGGTGGGCGGGACGATCTGCACGTTCGTACAGCTTCGGCCAGGGTAGCTGCGGATCGCGATAGTATGGGTAGAAATGCTCGGGTGGAGCCGTCAGCGGAAAATGCGGGGTAACGAAGGAGACGAACAGAATCCATGAGTTGTCACGATATTTCGGCGCTTCCTCGGTAAGCCATACCTGCGCCTGGGCGGCGATGTTGCGATCATAGGCGGTGTAGGCGGACTCCCCCGGACCGGCCATTCCGGCCATTTTGTACGACGCACCGCGTCGTGGGAGGTCCTCGCGCAACAGGCTCATCAGATCGCCCTTGCCGTCCAGGACATGCATCGGGATCAGCTCCTCACTAAATCCGTGGTCGGTGTCGGTGCCGCGGAAATGCAGCTTCCCGATGGACACCACCCGATGACCGGCCTCGCGCAGCCGATGGTGCCAGCTGACCACCGAGCCGTCGTACGGATCGGCATTGTCCCAGAATCCCATCCGATGGATATACTGGCCGGTGGCGAATGCCGCGCGTGCCGGGACACAGACCGGAGAATTGCAATAGGCTGCCGAGAAGCGCGTGCCCGCTGCCGCCAGCGCATCCAGGTGTGGGGTGCGGACGATCCGGTTTCCGTAGCAGCCGAGAACTTTCGGATTGTGCTCGTCCGACATGATCACGAGCAGGTTACGCGATGGCGTCATGCTGGCTTCCTTGCCGCGCGGTGGGAGGGGGACGCGGTGGCGGGATGAGAACGGGTCGGCTTGGCCCCCGCGGGCCGGGCGGAACCGGCGCGCGCTACCTTCGCGGCTGGCTCGGCGCCCGGGTCGTGGCAGGGGCGGCGCGGGTCTGTGCTGCCGCGGACGACGATCTCGAAGCCCACATCGACGACCTTGCGTGCCACCTCACGGCCGGACAGGCGTGCGACGATCATTTCGCCGGCCAGACGCCCCATCCGCTCGCCCGGCACCACGGCGGTCGATAGTGCCGGCACCAGATGGGCGGCCAGGTCGAGATCGCCGAGACCGGCGACCGCCAGCCGGTCGGGAACCGCCCAGCCGCGGCGCTGCGCGGCAAGGAGCGCTCCGACGGCGAAGGAATCGCCACTGCAGAACACCGCATCGAGCTGTGGGCAGCGCACCACCAACGCCTCCAGCGCCTCCCCGGCATCGGCGAAGCGGATCGGATAGGGCAGCTCGATGAACAGATCGGCCGGCAGGCCGCCTTCTTCGATTGCCTCGAAATAGCCAAGTCGCCGCTGCCGGCCGCGCAGGTTCTGTCGCAGTGGTCCGCAGATCATGCCGACGTGCCGTCGGCCGGTAGCGATCAGATGCTGGGTCATCTCGCGCGCGGCGGCGCAATTGTCGAAACCCACATTCATGTCGATCGGTTCGACGCTCAATGTCCAGGTCTCGACAACGGGCACCAAGCTGCGCCGCAACAAGTCCTGCGCCTCCGGCGATTGCGCGACGTCGGCCAGGATGATGGCGTCCACGCGCCGGCCCAGAAACGTCGCGATCAACGCCGCTTCGGTTTCGCGGGACAGGTTGGCGTCGCCCAGGACCGTCTGATAGCCGTGCGCCTGCAGCACCTCGGTCGCGCCGCGGATCGTGCTCATGAAGGCCGGGGTGGCGAGCGAGGGCACGACGATCGCGACCTGGTGGCTGGCGCGGGCTGCCAGGCTGCCCGCCACTAGGTCGGGGATATAGCCGAGCCGTGCCACCGCCGCCTGAACCGCCGCGCGCGTTGCCTGCGCGACCAGGTCGGACTGGCGGAACGCGCGCGAGGCGGTGACCAGGGAGACGCCGGCCGCATCCGCAACGTCCTGCAGCGTGACCCGGCCTGATCGGCTCGCCCCACCGCTCTGCCCGACCGCCTTCACCATGCCCGCTCCTTGCGCTCAGGCGGACGCACGCGGGCGGATGGCTGCCAGCGCCGGGGGCGCATCGACGGCATGAGCGCCAGCAGCAAGCCCGCCGCAACCAGCAGCACGCCGGACAGGCTGAGCGCGAGCACGAAGCTGCCGGTGGCACCGCGGATCAGGCCGAACACCAGCGGTCCGCTGAAGCCACCGAGATTCCCGAGGCCGTTGATGACGGCGATCCCGACGCCGGCGACCTCCGGCGGCAGCACTTCCGTCGGCAACGCCCAGAACGGCCCAAAGCGACCGTAGAAGAAGCCGAAAGAAAGAGTGAGGGCCAGCAGGGTCAGCATGATCTGCGTCTCACCGGTGATCTGCGCGGCCAGCAGGAAAGCGCCGGAGAGCGAGGTCATGATGATGACATGCCACTTGCGCTCCTTCCACCGATCCGAACTGAACGCAACCACAACCATCATCATAGCTCCGGCGGCGTACGGGATGGCGGCGAGGAAGCCAACGCTCACGATCGACAGCCCCGCCGATTTCAGCACGCTGGGAAGCCAGATCGTTACACCCCAATTCGCCATCAGCGCCAGGAAATTATACCCCGCGATCAGCAGCACCACGGGATTCCAGATCACCCGCGCCCAATGTCCCTGAGTCGCCGGCGCGGCCTCCTCCTGTTCGGCCGCGAGGCGCGCCACCAGCGTTGCGCGTTCGGCGGCGGGAAGCCATTTGGCCTGGCCGGGATGATCGTCCACCGCCAGCAGCCAGACACCGGCCCAGAGCAGCGCTGGGATTGCCTCCAGGACGAACATCACGTGCCAATCGAAATGCTTCAGTACAACCCCCGAGATCGGGCTGCCGATCACCGAACCGAGCGGCAGGCTGAGCAGAAAGATCATGTTGGCGCGCGCCCGCTCCTCGCGGGTGAACCAATGGCCGATCAGGACGATGGTGGCGGTAAGCACCCCACCCTCCACCACACCCAGCAGAAACCGGTTCGCCACCAGTTCGGGCACGGTGTGCACGAGCGCGGTGGAGGCGGAAACGAGGCCCCACAGGATCATCAGCCAGAAGATGACGTATTTCGCGCTCCAGACCGAGGCCAGCCGACCGGCGGGAATCTGCAGCACCACGTAGCCGAAGAAGAAGGTGCCGCTCGCAAAGCCAATTCCGGCCGGACTGATGCCGAGATCTGCCCGCATCTCCGGGATCGCCATCGCGATGTTGGTGCGGTCGATCATCGAGACCACGTACATTAGTAGGGCGACGACCAGAATGCGCCACCAGCGGTTGTGTGCAGGCGAGAACCCGACTGTTTTTATCATCTCGTTCCGTTTCCCCGGTTTTTATCCGGCACTTTTTTCGCGCCTCGTGTTCAGTTCAGGCGTAGCTGGGTTTGGTCCCCGGTACAGGCGAATAGCCGAAGCTACCGCGTTTCAGAATCGCCTCGCGTCCCCCATGGGCCGCGATCTGCGCGGACTGGTCGGCATGGGCCAGGCGGTCCACCGCGTCCGGATCGACGCACCGGCGCAGTTCCGCCTCACAGTCGGCCAAGAGGCCGCGGTAGCCGGGATCGGCGCCCAGGTCCCGCGCCTCCTGCGGATCGGCGTCAAGGTCGAACAGCTGCGGGCGCATGCCGACATAGTGCACGTATTTGAAGCTTCCCTTGCGGATCATGAAGGCGCCGGTGGCGGCACCAGCCGCATGGTACTCGCTAAGCACGGTTCGCCGCGGCCCCACCCCGCGGGCAAGATCGAACAGCGAGGCGCCGGGAAGATCACAGTCGTCGGAGTGCGCCGGCGCGCCGACGCAGGAGAGGATGGTCGGGTAGCAATCCACGAGGGACACGGGGTCGTGGCACACCAACCCCCGCTGTACGTCGGGCCCGGCCATGATCAGCGGCACTCCGGCCGATTCCTCGTACATCGTGGACTTGCCCCACAGGCCGCGCGTCCCAAGGTTATCGCCGTGGTCCGAGGTGTAGATGACCCGCGTATCGTCGGCGAGGCCGGCTTCTTCCAGGGTGGACAGCATCTTGCCGATATTGGCATCCAGGAACGTGACCATTCCGAAATACGCCGCTATGGCACGGCGCACCCGCCGTTCGTCGAACGCCTTGTCGTAAACCATGCATTCGCGGATCGCGCGAATGAAGGGATGATCGGGGCGCTGCGCGTCATCGTAGAGCGCCGGCCAGGGAAGCTGGTCTTCGGGATAAAGGTCGTAGAACTCCGGCCGGGCGATCAGCGGGAAGTGCGGGCAGACCAGCGAGACGAACAGCACCCACGGCTTCGGCGTCGGCGCCTGCGCCCGGTCGCGCAGCCAGTCCTGTGCCGCCGCGGTGATCCGATCATCGTAGCCTTGATAGGAAGAATCGCCGCGGCCTGCCTCCTCGGCCAGGCGCAGTGCCGCCTTGCGAACCGGGAGGTCGTCGCGGATCAAACCAAGTAGGTCGCCGACGCCGTCCACCACGTGCAACGGCATGATCTCCTTGTCGAACCCGTTATCGTCGTTAGTGCTGCGGTAGTGCAGCTTGCCGATCGAGACCGACCGGTGGCCGGCAGCGACCAGCCGGTGTCCCCAGGAGGAGATCGACCCGTCATAGGGAATGGCGTTGTCCCAGAACCGGGTCTGGTGCACGTAGCGGCCGGTGGCGAAACTCGCCCGCGACGGCACGCAGATAGGCGAATTGCAGTAGCCATCGGTGAATCGCACCCCGCGAGCAGCCAGCGCATCGAGATGCGGGGTGCGCACCATCGGATGTCCGTAGCAGCCGAGAACCCGCCGGCTGTGCTCATCGGACATGATGAAAAGTAAATTCTTCGGCCGCACGTCGGCTTCTCCTCCGGTTGTGGTGCCTTATGGAAGCGCTTCCATAAACACGTAAGCGCTCCCACCTCCGGGTTGTCAAGCCGTCGCTGCGGTCCGGGGAGGGCTATCGCATTTAGCCGAGGACGGTCCTGGCGAACTCATCGGACCATCCGGAGCGCTTTCGCTTCCTTCAGATTGAGATATCTGGCCTGGCGGTTCGCAGGACGTTGAGGGCGAGCTTGCGCAGGATGGCGAGATTTTCCGGCCCATGATCGCGACGGTTGCGTGCCCGGTCCTCATCGAAGCCGACATCGAGCACTCAGTGCAGGCTGTTCTCGATCCGCCAGTAGGCGCGCACGGCGGCGGCGAAGCGGGCGGCGCCCATCGCCGCCGAGGACAGGCAGAACCGGCGCTGCCGGGTGGTCTTGCCGTGGCGGGTGACCTCCGCCTCGACCATTCCAAGCATCGCCAGGCCGGGCATCGGCGCCTCATCCGGATGGCGGCGGTCGGACAGCATCCAGCCGATGTCATGACTGACGATGTGGCGACGGGTCTCGATCCGCCCGCCGTTGTGCCCGTCCGTCGTCGTGTGCACGCCGTCCGTCCGGTTGGCGGGATCGGCGAAGAGCGCCTGCGTCTCGGCGTGTTGCGCCGGGCGGTTCGCCTTCAGAGCGAACCGCCAGTCGCCGCCGCGCGCGCGGATCAGCCGCGCCGTCTCGCCCTGGCAATGCAGCGCATCGCTTGTGACCAGCATCCCGTCCAGGTCGATCAGACCGAGCAAGCCCCGCGCCGCCACGACCTCGCTTTCCTTGTCCCCCGCAGCCACCTGGCCCACCACCAGCCGCGCCCCGGCGGCGAAGGTGATTCGAGGACGAGACCCTGGTCGGCCTGCTGATCCTTGCCTTCGGCGGCGACAACGTCAGCGTCGACAGCGGCAGCGATCTGCGCGGCGACGACCGGCAGGCGATCTGCCGCACCATCACCGAAGGCGG
>JAKAZJ010000015.1 GCA_021826565.1 Pseudomonadota bacterium
CACCGCGCCGGCTGTGGCGATGCGGGCTTGCAGCGCCGCGTGCTCGGCCGGGTACGGGCAGTCGAGGCCGCCGGCCACGACCGCGACGGTGCGGCCGGTGGCGAGCGCCCCGGTATGGGCTGCGGCATCGATCCCGCGCGCCAGCCCGGAGATCACGGTGATGCCGACCTGGGCCAGATCCGCCGCCAACGTCTCCGCCACCACCACCCCGTTGGCCGTGGCATTCCGCCCGCCGACCAGCGCAACCGCGCGGGTGGCGAGGATCGCGGGATCGCCCAGGCAGGCCAGCAGCGGCGGCGCGTCCGGCAGCAGCGCCAGCAAAGGCGGGTAGTCGGCGGTGCCCAGAAGCAGAAAGCGCCCGCCGAGCCGGGCCAGGCGGTCGCACTCATCGGCGGCGATTTCGCGCGACGGGATGGCGGGAGGCGCCGGGCGCCCGCCCGCGCGCGCCAGGCGTGGCAACGCCTCCAGCGCCGCGGCGGCGCTGCCGTAGCGGGCCAGCAGGCGGCGGTAGGCCTGGGGGCCGACGCCTTCGGTGCGGATCAGGCGCAGGTGGTCAAGCAGCACATGGTCGAGCAGCGCCTCGGCGGGCGCGGGGCGGCGGCGCATGGGCAGGTCCTGGGTTGCAACCCCGGGACAACAGCACCGGAAAGGCGAAGGAAAGGTAACCGGCGCGATCAGCCGCCGCAGCGGCCGAGTGCCCACAGGACCGTCTTGCGTACCTCCGGATCCGCGTCGCCGGCGGCGCGGCGCAGCGCCGGGGTGGCGGCGGCGTCCGCAATCTCCCCCAACGCCGCGGCGGCTTCCTTGCGGAGGTTGCTGACCGTGTCGGTCAGCGCCGTGAACAGCGCGGGCAAGGCGCGCCGGGCTCGCAGCCGCCCGAGCGAGGCGGCGGATTTCAGCCGCACCTGCCAGACCGGGTCCTCCATCACCGCGATCAGCGCGCCCTCGGCCTCGGCCAGCCGGGCACGGCCGAGCGTGGCGGCGGCTTCCTCGCGCACCCGCCAATCGGTGTCGGACAGGCCCGCGACCAGGGCGGCAACGCCGGGTGCGCCGGAGCGGACGAACACCAGCGCGGCCATGGTGGCGCGGCGGACTTCGGGTTCCGGATCGGTGGCGGTCCGCATCAGGCCGGGCTGGGCGGCCTCGGCGCGCAGCCAGCCGAGCACGGCCACGGCTTCGCGGCGCACATCCGGGCAGGAATCGGCGAGCGAGGCGGCGGCCACCGGACCGGCATCCGGGGCGGCGAGTTCGCGCAAGGCCCGCAACGCCGCGGCGCGGGCGAAGGCGGTGCCGTGTTCGGCGCGCGCGATCAGCAGCGGCGCCGCGGCTTGTTCCGAACGGGCCACGAGGCTTTCCGCGGCGGCGGCGCGGACCGCCGCGGCCGGATCGTCGAGAGCCGCGATCAGGGCGCCGGCGGCTGGCAGGCCCGGGTGCTCCTCCAGCGCGCGGGCGGCGGCGGCGCGCACATCCTCGGCCGGGTCTTGCAGGCCGGCACGCAATAAGGATTCGGCCTCGGGTGCTGCGGTTTCCGCCAGCGCCAGCATGGCGACGCGGCGAATTCCGGGATCGGCGCTGGCGGCACGCCGGGCAAGATCTTCGAGATCGTCTTCCAGATCGAACAGGGACATGATCTAGCGCAGCAGGTAAGGGATGTTGACGGTGACGGCGCCGGTCGGACAATCGACCTCGCAGGGCATGCAGTACCAGCACTCGTCGTATTTCATGTAGGCGGCGCCCCTCACCAGATCGATCGCCAGCACGTCCAGCGGGCAGACATCCACGCAGACGGTGCAGCCCTTGGCGGCGATGCATTTCGCGTCATCGACCACCACGGGCACGCTGGTGGCATGGGTAGCGAGCGGCATGGGTCTGGGTCCTTCTATTCGGCGGCTTCCGCCGGGACGATGCGCAGGCGCTGATAGGCGGTCATTTCGGTGGCATCGACCGGGACCACGTAGGGATCGATCGCGCGTTTGCGATGCGCCATGGTGCCGTCCGCGTCTTTGTACAGCATCGTGTGGCAGAACCAGTCATCGTTGTCGGTGTCCGGGTGGTCGATGCGGTAGTGATAGAAGCCCCAGCGGCTTTCGGTGCGATACAAGGACGCCGCCGCGGCCATGTCGGCGCAATCCAGGATCGATTGGGCTTCCAGTGCGCGCAGCAACTCGTGCGGGTCGCGCGCGACCAGGGCGGAGACGTCGTCGCGGATCTCGGCAAAGCGCTCCTGCGCAAGGCGCATCTTGGCGGTGATTTTTGGCGGGGCCAGATAGTCGTTGACCAGGCGGCGGGTCTTGTATTCCAGCTCGTGCGGGGTGATGCCGTCGCTGCGGCGGGTCGGTGCCAGCACGCGGTCCTGTTCGGCGGCGATCGCGTCGGCGTCCGCGTCCGGCAGATCGACCTCGGCGCAGAACGCGGCGGCTTCGGCCCCGGCGATGGCGCCGTTCACGAACGCGCCCAGCATGTAGTTGTGCGGGACGCTGGCCATGTCGCCGGCGGCATACAAGCCTGGCACCGTGGTCCGGGCGCGCTCATCGACCCACACGCCGGACGCGCTATGGCCGGCGCAGAAGCCGATCTCGGAGATATGCATCTCCACCATGCGATTGCGGTAGTCGGTGCCGCGACCGGCGTGAAAGCGCCCGCGCGATGGCCGTTCGTTGCTGTGCAGGATGGTTTCGATCTCCGCCACGGTTTCCGGCGCCAGATGGGTCATGTTCAGGAATACCGGGCCGTTGCCGCTTTGCAGCTCGCGCCAGAACTCCAGCATCATCTGGCCCGACCAGTAGTCGCATTCGATGAAGCGCTGGCCCTTGTTGTTGGCCGTGTAGCCGCCGAACGGGCCGGTCACATAGGCGCAGGACGGGCCGTTGTAGTCCTTGATCAGCGGGTTGATCTGGTAGCATTCCAGGTTCGCGAGCTCGGCGCCGGCATGATAGGCCATGGCGTGACCGTCGCCGCAGTTGGCGGCGTTTTCATAGGTGCCGAACAAATAGCCGGAGGACGGCAGCCCCAGCCGCCCGGCGGCGCCGCAGGCCAGGATGACGGTCTTGGCACGGATCACCAGGAAGTCGCTGGTCCGCGTGTTGACGCCGATGGCTCCGGCAATGCGTCCGTCGGCGGCGCGCAGCAGGCGGGTTGCCATGTAGCGGTTGATGACGCCCACGCGGAGCCGGCGCAGCTGGCGATACAGCACCTTCTTCACGTGATGGCCCTGCGGCATCGGCAGGACATAGGTGCCCATGTGATGCACCTTGCGTACGGCGTAGTCGCCGGCGCCGTCCTTCTCGAATTTTACATCCAGCTTGTCCAACGTGCGGATCATGTCGTAGCTGCCGGTGGCGTACGCCCATAGTGCCTTCTGGTGCACGATCCCGTCGTTGGCGATGGTGATTTCCTTCACGTATTGCTCGGGCGTCGCATAGCCGGGGATCACCGCGTTGTTCAGCCCGTCCATGCCCATCGAGATCGCGCCCGAGCGTTTGACGTTGGCTTTCTCCAGCAGCACCACCCGCAGGTTGGGATTGGCTTCCTTGGCGCGGATCGCGGCCATCGGACCGCCGGTGCCGCCGCCGATCACCAGCACGTCGGCGTCAATGGTTTCGGTCGTCATGGGGTGGTCTCCGCGGCGAGTTGGGCCAGGTAGGCGAACGGGAAAACACCGCGCGCATGTCCGTCCGAAAATCCCAGATTCAGCGCGTAGCCGCCGATCGGAACGGCGGAGGCCAGGCGGAGATCCGGGGCGGGCGCGGCGAGGGTGCCGGTGATGCGGGCGGCGGCGCAGGCGGCGCAGCGACAGGCGGCGCGCAAATGCGTGGCGCGGAGGGTCACGTCGTGCCCGCCCCGCCGCAGCACCAGCGCCGCGCCGCCGGAGCCGATCAGGACATGCTCCGGCGGTGCTGGGGAGGCGAGGTGCAGGCTCATGCGGTGCGTCCCTTACGATAGGTGGACAGTGTGACAGAGCCTGACCGGCGCCGGCGAGCAACTAGTTGCGCTGTACGGCGGTACCCCCTGTCATGGACATCGACATGCCGTGCATTCCCGCCATCTCCACCGCCATTGCGGCGTCGCCGCCGACCGCCTGGGCGAGCGTTGCCACCTTGGCCCCTTTCGCCGCGCGCGCGGCTTCGCCCTGGGTCATGAAGGCAACCATCCCCTGGCCGGGAAGGGTCACGTAATAGGCGTCCTGCGCGAACAGCTTGAGGCCGGTGTCGTGGTCATAGACATAGGCGGCGTTGATCGCGGTCTTGGCCGCCGTGGCCGCGCGGAGTGCGCCGAACAGTGCGGCGACCGAGGCTTCTTTGGCGACGCTCTTGCCCGCAATCCAGAGCTCCGGTGGCAGGGTGACGTTCCGCTTCGGATTATACGGCTTGGACGCAAGCGCCGCGGCGTAATTCAGGCCCAGGTCATGATACGCCGCCTGCATGAAGCTCGGGTTGACCCAGGCGTTCATGTCGAGTGGCGGGATATGCGCGTATTTCGCCAGGATGCCGTGGTCAAAAGTCAGCGTCTTGACCCAGAGCGGCTTGAAGGTGGGATCGGCATGCAGATACCCGCCCTGGCTGAAATAGAGATACAGGACCTCTTTCGGGATCATGGTCCATTTCGACATCAGCGCGGCCGCGCGCTGCGGGTCCGCCTTGATCCAGCGCTGTGCGGCGATCAGCGCCTTGATATAGGCCGTCACGATCGCGGGATATTTGTCGGCGAACGCCTTGGTGACGACGATGCCGTGCAGATACGGGATCTTGGTGGAGGCGCCGGAATAGATCATCCGCCCGGAGCCCTTGTACTCCATGAACTCGGAGATCGGGCAGAAATCGGCATGGGCGGCGATCTTCTGCGTGGCGATCGAAGCGATGCCGACCATCGGATCCTGGTTGACGATCTGGAACTTGTCGATCGGAATGTGCTGGTCCTGCGCCATCTCGAACAGCATCCCCCAGGCGGCGGAGCCGATCGGCACCGAGATGGCCTTGCCTTCGAGATCGCGCACGCTTTTTACCGGCGAATCCGCCGGCACCACGATCCCGTTGCCGGCGCCGGTGAGGTTGTAGTTGGTCAGTGCGATCAAATAGGAGCGTTCTTTCGCGGTCGCCTGGAATCGGGCGCCGTTGACCACCAGCGGGTAATCACCCATCACGCCGAAATCCAGCTTGCGCGCCAGCATCATCTGCGTGATCGGCGCGCCGGAGGAATAATCGCTCCATTCCACATCGTATTTGACGCCGGCGTATTTCCCGCTGTGGGGCAGGTATTTCTGCAACAGCTTCAGATGCATCACCGCGACCCCGGCGGGGTAGGTGTCGGTGCACATGGTCTGATGGCCGATGCGGATGTCGATGGTCTTGGCCAGCGCCGGCGCGAGCGGCGCGGCGAGCAGGCCAAGGGCAAGGGCGGCGCGACGCAGCATGGGGGAACCTCCGCGTAAGGGGTGCCAGTGCCGCCGGTCCCGATGGACCGGCGGTCGTGCCATGCGCGCTGCGTGTTCCTGTCCCGAGTGGTCAGGGTGGGGGGCGGTGCCGGGCGGAGGCAAGGAGAAGCAACCGGGGTTGGCAATTCCTTGCCGCGGGGCGGGCGCCGCCTAACCCATGGTCTGGACCGCCTCCGGCGCGATCTCGATCGTGATCCGCACCTCGCCGGGCTGGCGGAACGGATAGCGATCCTTGCCCATGTACTTCTTCGCCAGCGCGTCGATATGCGCGTCCGCCCCGTCCTCGGTCACGCGCGCCACCTGGCCGCGGATCTGGATGTAGCGATACGCATTGTCGGGATCGAGGATCGACAGCGCCACCTTCGCCCCTTCCTTCATCGTGCGCGCCTTCACCCGCCCGCGCGCGGTGTTCACGCGGATCATGCCGCCGGTGTGGTCGAACCAGACCGGCGTGACCTGGGGCGAGCCGTCGGCAAGGATGGTGGCCAGATGGGCGAAGGCTTTCTTCTGGTCCAGCAGGTCCAGGAAGGCGGCGGGGATGTCGGCCATGGGGGAATGCTCCGAACGGGTGGGGCAAAATTGCCCTCCCCGTGCCCCCGTCCTACCATCCCGCCCATGGACACCGCACCCCCCAAGCCGCACGGCCTCGCTCGCAACACCGCGAATTACGGTGACCGCGACTTCGCGCTGTATCTGCGCCGCTCCTTCGCCAAATCCATGGGCTATTCCCAGGCCATGCTGGACCGCCCGGTGGTCGGTATCGTCGATACCGGTTCCGACTACAACAACTGCCACCGCACGCTGCCGGACCTGGTGGAAGCGACCAAGCGCGGCGTCCTGGCCAACGGCGCGCTCCCGCTTGCGTTCCCCACCGTTTCGCTGTGCGAACCCTCGCTGTTCCCGACCTCGATGCACTACCGCAACCTCGCCGCGCTGGACACGGAAGCGATGCTCACCGCGCAGCCGATGGATGCCGCGGTGCTGATCGGCGGCTGCGATAAGACCGTGCCGGCGCAACTGATGGCCGCCGCCTCGGCCGATATCCCCGCCATCCTGCTGGTCACCGGCCCGATGCTCGCCACGCCGTTCCAGGGCGAGCGCCTGTCCGCCTGCACCGATTGCCGCCGCTACTGGGCCGCCTATCGCGCCGGCACCGTTTCGGCCGAGAAAATCGCCGGGATCGAGGAGCGGCTGGCGACCACCGCCGGCACCTGCGGGGTCATGGGCACCGCCTCCACCATGGCCTGCATTGCCGAGACGCTCGGCATGATGCCGCCCAACACCGCCGCGATTCCCGCCGTGCTGTCCGAACGCCTGCGCGCCGCGGAGGACGCCGGCGCCCGCGCCGCCGCCTTTGTCGCCAACCCGATCCGCCCCTCGCAGATCATCACCGCGCACGCGGTGGAGAACGCGCTGCGCGTCCTGCTGTCCCTCGGCGGATCGACCAACGCGCTGATCCACCTGACCGCCATCGCCGGACGGCGGGGGATCCCTGTCGATCTGAAACGGCTCAACGAACTCTCTGATACCACCCCCGTCCTGGTCGATCTGAAACCCACCGGCGAGGGCTATATGGAGGATTTCCACGCCGCCGGCGGCGTCCCCGCATTGCTGTGGGAACTGCGCGACCTGCTGCACCACGACACGATCGACGTGACCGGCACCACGCTCGGCGAACGCCTGCGCGAGCCGGTCTTTGTCGATCGCCGCTATATTCGCGCCCGCGCCGAGCCGGTGTCACCGGTCGGCGGCCTGGTCGCGCTGTTCGGTTCGCTCGCGCCGCGCGGCGCGATCCTCAAGCGCAGCGCTGCCACGCCGGCCCTGTTCGAGACCGAAGCCCGCGTCCTGGTGTTCGACGGGCTGGAAGATCTGGCGGACCGCATCGACGACCCGGCCCTGGACGTGACCGAACGCGACATCCTGGTGCTGAAAAATGCCGGCCCGCTCTCCCCGGCCGGAATGCCCGAGGCCGGCTACCTGCCGATCCCGCGCAAGCTCGCCCGCGCCGGCATCAAGGACATGGTGCGCATGAGCGATTGCCGCATGTCCGGCACCGCCTTCGGGACGATCGTCCTGCATATCGCGCCCGAGGCCGCGGCCGGCGGCCCGCTTGCGCTGGTGGAAACCGGGGACCGGGTCCGGCTGTCCGTCCGGGACCGCAGCCTGGACCTGTTGGTGGACGAAAGCACACTTGCCGCCCGCCGCGCCGCGTGGCATCCGCCGGCCATTCCGGCCCGTGGGTGGGACCGGATCGTTGCGGAGCAGGTGCTACAGGCGGATGAAGGCTGCGATCTCGCTATCCTGCGCTGAGGCGCCGGCCGCGCTGCCGGGGCGGGTGCACGTCATCGGCGCATCCGGCCGGTCCGGCCAGGCGCTGACCCGCGCATTGATCGCCGCGGGGGTGGAGACGGTGCCGATCGTCCGCTCCGCCGCGCGCTGGGCCGCGACCGGCCTGCCGGGGGCGGCGCGGCTTGCGGAACTGGCCGACCCCGCCGCGGTGCGCGCCTCGCTGGCCGATGCCGTCGCGGTGGTCAGCTGCGCGCATGCCCGCAATGTCCCGGCCGTGCTGGCCGCCGCGCCGCCGGGCGCGCGATTCGTGTTCCTTGGCAGCACCCGCAAATTCACCCGCTGGCCGGATGCGCACGCGCGCGGGGTGATCGCGGGGGAGCGCGCGTTCCTCGCCTCCGGCCGACCCGGCGCGATCCTGCACCCGGCAATGATCTACGGCGCGGCCGGGGAAGATAACGTGCAACGTCTGGCCGCGCTGCTGCGCCGCCTGCTGCCGCGCCGCGCGCCGCTCGTGCCGCTGCCCCAGGGCGGGCGGGCGCTGGCGCAGCCGATCTTTCAGGACGACGTGACACGCGCCATCCTGGCCGCGCTGGCCCAGCCCTGGCCCGGTCCGGTCGGCATCACGATCGCGGGCCCCGAGCCGCTGGCCTACGCCGATTTCGTCCGCGCCGTGGCCGCCGCCGCCGGCTTGTGCCCGCCGCGGATTGTTTCCGTACCCGCCCTGCCGCTGCACCTGCTGGTTCCGCTCACGCGTCTCTTGCCAGGTCTGCCCACGATCAGCCGCGCCGAGCTGCGCCGGCTGTCGGAGGACAAGGCCTTCGATATCGGTCCGATGCGTGCGATGCTGGGGGTCGAGCCGGTGTCGCTGGCCCAGGGACTCGCAAGCACTTTCACGAACCACTGAAGCAGCGCAGGAGCGCCCATGCCCGTTCTGAACCGGATTGCCGCGTTCCATGCGGATATGACCGCGTGGCGGCGTGACCTGCATGCCAATCCCGAGCTGGGATTGCAGGAGAAACGGACCTCCGCGCTGGTGCAGGGATTGCTGACCGAGTTCGGCGTCGATGAGGTGGTCACCGGCCTGGCGCGCACCGGCGTGGTGGGGGTCATCCGCGGGCGCGGGACAGGCGATCGGGCGATCGGGCTGCGGGCCGATATGGATGCATTGCCGATCGAGGAAGCGACCGGGCTCTCGCATGCGTCGCGCAATCCCGGCGTGATGCATGCCTGCGGCCATGACGGGCATACCGCGATGCTGCTGGGGGCGGCGCGGTATCTGGCCGAGACGCGCAATTTCGATGGCACCGTGTATGTGATTTTCCAGCCCGCCGAGGAAGGCGCCGGTGGCGCCGATCTGATGGTGCGCGAAGGCCTGTTCACACGCTTCCCGATGGAGCGCGTGTTCGGTCTGCATAACTGGCCGTCGGTCGCGGCGGGCACGTTCACCTGCTGCGAAGGCCCGATGATGGCGGCGGTGGCGGTGATCGAGATCACCGTCACCGGCAAGGGCGCGCATGGCGCGCATCCCGATCATGGGATCGATCCGGTGGTGGTGGCGGCGCAGATCGTCACCGCGTTGCAGAGCATCGTCGCGCGCAACCTGGATGCGCTGGACAGCGGCGTGGTCACGATCGGACATATCATCGGCGGGCAGGGCTTCAACGTGATCCCGGAATCGGTGTTCATGAAGGGCACCGCGCGCTGGTTCAAACCGGAAACAGGCGATCTGCTGGAAGCCGGCGTGCGGCGTCTGGCCACCGGCATCGCCGCCAGCTTCGGTGCCGCGGCCGAGGTGAATTTCTTGCGCATCGTGCCGGCCACGGTGAACGACCCGGAGGCGACCGAGCTGGCTCGTCGCGCCGCCCGCGCCGTGGCGGGAGACGCGCATGTGATCCCGATGGCCGCCCCGACGATGGGGGGCGAGGATTTCGCCTTCATGCTGAACGCGAAGCCGGGCAACTATATCTGGCTGGGCGCGGCGCGTGGGCCGCACGACCCGATGGTCCATCACCCGGCGTATGATTTCAACGACGAGATCCTGCCGGTTGGCGCGTCCTACTGGGCGACCTTGGCCGAGCAGCTGCTCGCGCGGGTGGGGTAAGGCGACCATCCGCGCGACCGCCGTCGAGATTCGGCTTCCGGCCCAGAGAACGGCAGGATATGCTTGTTCCATGGGACCAAAGCTGGCGAAAATTACCCTTCGGGGTTTCAAGACGATCCGCGACCTGACCGATTTCGCCCCTGGCGACCTGACGGTTCTGATCGGAGCGAACGGCGCCGGAAAGAGCAACTTGATTTCGTTCTTCCGGATGCTGTCCTGGGCCCTGGCCGCGCCCGGTCAGCTGCAGCTGCACGTCCAGACCCAGGGCGGGGCCGGGCGGATTCTGCACGACGGCACCGCGCGCACGAACGAGATCTGCGCCGAGTTGTCGCTGGCGATGGCGGATGGTACGAACCGGTACGGATTTCGCCTAGTCCACGCCGCCGGCGACACGCTGCTGTTTGGAAATGAATGGGTCCAGTTCGTCCCCAAGGGGGAGGACTCGCCGACGCTGCCCGGTATGCACGCAGGGCATCCGGAGGCAAAACTGCTTCATATCTCTGAGCTTCACCTCGATCGGCTGAGTATGGCCGCGGGGCATCGAGAAGCGAAACTGCTCGATTGGGAGAACCCGACCGCCAGCGTCACACTCTCCACGCTACGCCGGATCATCATCCATCAGTTCCACAACACCTCGGCCACCGCCCGCATCCGCGGGAAATGGTCGGCCAGCGACAACCGCTGGCTGAAGGAGGACGGGGCCAACCTGGCGTCGTTCCTGCTGCGGCTCCAGGAGCAGCACCCGGCGCATTACCGCCGCATCGAGGACACGCTGCGCCTGATCGCCCCGTTCTTCGCGGCGTTCGAGCTGTACCCGGAATCCGACGCGGTGCTGCTGCGCTGGCGCGAGCTCGGTTCCGACCAGGTGTTCGACGTGTCGCAAGCCTCCGACGGCCTGCTGCGGGCGATGGCGCTGGTCGCGCTGCTGTCGCAGCCGGTCGCGGATCTGCCGGCGGTGCTGATCCTGGACGAACCGGAACTCGGCTTGCACCCCTATGCGATCGAGGTGCTGGCCGGTTTGGTCCGCGCCGCCTCGCACCATGTCCAGGTGATCGTCGCCACTCAGTCCGTCGCGCTGATCGACCGGTTCGAGCCGGAGGACATCGTGGTCGTCTCGCGCCCTGGCCGCGAGAGCGTCTTGCGTCGGCTGGATGGCGAGGAACTCCGCAATTGGCTGGACACCTACACGCTGTCCGAGTTGTGGGAGAAGAACGTGGTCGGCGGGAGACCCGGCACCTGATCCGGTTGCATTTTCTGGTGGAAGGACAGACCGAGGAGGCGTTCGTCAACCTTGTCCTGGCTCCCGCGCTCGGCACGGTAGGGGTGTACGCCGACGCTTGCCGGATCACCACTGGTCGCCACCGTGGCCGGGTGTTTCGCGGCGGTTTCGTGCGGTATGCCCATCTGGCGGCCGATTTGATTCTGCGGATGAAGCAAGACCCGACCGAGGAGTCATGGTTCACCACGATGGTTGACTTCTATCGCCTGCCCACGGATTTTCCGGGCCTCGCGACACTTGACCGCGGGTCAGACGCCGCGGGACGGATCGCCGCTTTGCAGGCTGCCTTCACCGCTGATATCGCTCGGCAGCTGAACCACACGCCGGTCTCGCGCCGCTTCATCCCCTATATCCAGCAGCATGAGTTCGAGGCACTGTTGTTCTCGGATCCGGAGGCGTTTGCCGCTGTATTTCCGGACCGGGGCGACGTCGGCGCGATCCGGGCCATCCGCGCCGGCGTGACGTCCCCCGAGGAGATCGACGATGGCCCCGACACCGCACCATCACGCCGCATCCTCGCTTGTTTTGACGATTATCAGAAGCCGGTTCATGGCGTGCTGATCACCAACCATATCGGCCTCGATGTCATCTGCCGAGAATGTCCGGGGTTCCGGGCCTGGATCGCTCGCCTGCGATCCTTGTCCGCCGGCGGCGGCTGAGCCCCGACCTTGCCCCCACCCCGTCGCTCCGCTACCTCCGCCCCGCAAGCTACGGAGCCACCGAATGCTGGACCGCCGCGCGCTTCTGGGCCTGATCGGCGCCCCGATCGCCCATTCCGCCGCCCCTGCGATGCACGAGGCCGCCGGCGCCGCCACCGGCATCCGCGTCCATTATCAACTGATCGAGGTCCCGGGCGCCGATGCCGCCCTGCTGCG
>JAKAZJ010000016.1 GCA_021826565.1 Pseudomonadota bacterium
TCTGTGGGACCTGGACGGCGTCGAATACATCGACCTTCTGGGCGAGTTCACGGCTGGCCTCTATGGCCATTCCCATCCCGTGATCCGCGCCGCGATCGACCATGCGCTGGACGGCGGGATCGGCTTTGGTGCGTCCAACGCGCTGGAGGGCCGCTTCGCCGCAGTGGTCTGCGAACGGTTCGGATTGGAACGCGTGCGCTTCACCAATTCCGGCACCGAGGCCAATCTGATGGCCCTGTCGCTGGCCTGCGCCGTCTCCGGCCGGCGCGGCGTCATGGTGTTTGGCGGCGGCTATCACGGCGGCGTGTTCACGTTCGCCGGGGGCGGCAGTCCCATCAACGCGCCGTTCGATTTTGTGGTGGCGCCGTACAACGACGTCGCCGGCACCCAGGCGCTGCTGGACCGCCATGGCGGCAGCCTCGCGGCGGTAATCCTGGAACCGATGCAGGGCAGCGGCGGCTGCCTACCGGCCGATCCGGCGTTCCTCCGCGCCGTGGCGGACGGGGCACGCGCGGTCAAGGCGCTGCTGGTCCTGGACGAGGTGATGACGTCGCGGCTTGCGCCCGGCGGCCTGGGGGCGGCGCGCGGCGTGACGCCGGATCTGATGACTTTGGGGAAATATATCGGCGGAGGGATGTCCTTCGGTGCCTTCGGCGGGCGGGCCGATCTGATGGACCGGTTCGACCCGCGCCGGCCGGATGCGTTGCCGCATGCCGGGACATTCAACAACAACGTGTTGACCATGTCGGCCGGGCTGGTGGGGCTGACCGAGGTGTTCACCCCGGATGCCGCCGCGGCGCTGAATGCGCGCGGTGAGGCGCTGCGGGCCCGGCTGAACGTGCTGTGCCTGGCGGCCAATGCACCGCTGACGTTCACCGGGATCGGCTCGATGCTGGCGGTGCACACCCAGCGCGGACCGGTCGCCTCGCCAGCGGATGCGGGGCGCGATCATGCCGGGCTGAAGGAGTTGCTGTTCTTCGATCTGCTGGCAGCCGGGTTCTGGATGGCGCGGCGGGGAATGATGGCGCTTAGCCTGCCCGTGGGGGACGCGGAATGCGATCGCCTGGCGGCGGCGGTGGAGGAATTCCTGGCAGTTCGCGCCCCGTTATTCGCGCGCGTCGCTGCGGGTTGACACGTCGCGGCGGGGTCGGTCCCTTGCCCCGAAACAGCGAGGAGGCGGGTGCCATGAAGATCGTCGATGCCCAGGTGCATATCTGGGGCGCCAACACGCCGGAACGTCCCTGGCCGTCCTGGGGCGTCCCGCACCAGCCCGAACCGTTCACCGAGGCCAAGCTTCTCGCCGCGATGGATCAGGCCGGCGTCGACCGCGCGGTGATCGTGCCGCCATCCTGGGAGGGGGACCGCAACGACCTCGCGCTGGCGGCTGCGCGTGCGCATCCCAACCGTTGCGCCGTGATGGGCCGGCTGACTGTCGATCCCGCCAACGCGGCGCGGCTCCCCGACTGGCGGGCGCAGCCGGGGATGCTGGGGCTGCGCTTCGTCTATCGCCCCGAGATGACCTGGCTCTATGACGACAGCGCCGACTGGCTGTGGCAGGGCTGCGAGCGCTACCGGCTGCCGGTGATGATCTTCGCGCCCGGCCATCTGCCCGCGCTGGATCGGCTGGCGGAGCGACATCCCGATCTGCGTCTGGTCCTCGATCACATGGAACTGCGGCGCGAGAAGGACGCCGCTGCCTTTGTCGATCTGCCCGATCTGCTGCGCATCGCGCGGCATCGGAACGTAGCCGTGAAATTATCGGCCTTGCCGTGCTACACTGACGATCCGTATCCGTTTCGGGCGATCCATGGCTACGTACGGCAGATGTTCGATGCGTTCGGGCCGCGACGCAGCTTCTGGGGCACGGATCTCACGCGCCTGCCGTGCAGCTATCGCCAGGCGATTACGTTCTTTACCGAGGAGTTGTCGTTCCTTTCCGCCGCGGACCTGGAATGGGTGATGGGCCGGGGTGTGAGCGAGTTTCTCGATTGGGAGTTGCCGGCATGAGCGTGGTTCCGGTCGGGTGGCCGGAATCGCGTCCGTTGGCGGTGTCGGTCAGTGTGATGCTGGAGGGGTGGGCAGCCGACCAGGCCCCCGGCATGGGGCCGATGGGCAATGTGCTGCGCCCCGGCGTGCTGGACCTGCAAGGCCGGTCCTGGGCCGACTACGGCGCCAAAGTGGGGGCGTGGCGGATTCTGGATATTCTGGCAAAGGCTGATCTGCGCGGCGTGTTCTATACCTCCGGCGTGGTGGCCGAGCAGTATCCGGCGCTGGTGCGCGCGATCGTCGAGGCCGGGCATGTGGTGGCCGCGCATGGCATGAGCCAGGGCACGCTGCCGCCCTATCTGACCGAGCTTGAAGAACGCGCGGATATCGCCGCTTGTCGGCGGGTTCTGACAGCGGCGGGTGGGGCTGCGCCCGGCGGTTGGCTCAGTCCGCGCTGCACGCCGAGCGCGGCCACATCGCGGTTGCTCGCGGAGGCCGGATTCCGCTGGCACGCCGACAGTTTCGACAATGATCTTCCGGTACCGATCGTGACCACAGCCGGGCCGATCCTGGGGATGCCGTTCACCATGGAAGTGAACGACATGCCGCTGTATGTACGATATGGCAATGAACCGGAGGCGTTCGCGCGGATTCTGGACCGGATCGTGTCCGGCTGGCCGCGGTTGGGCTCGCCGTTCGGATGCCTGGACATCACGGTCCATGCGCATGTTTTCGGGCGACCATACGGGGCGCTGGCACTGCTGGACGCGTTGGAGATCGCGCGGCGGGCGGAATGGTGTTGGGTGACGCATCATGCCGCGCTGGCGGCACTGGATTGGGGTGCGGCTCAGAGGTAACCGGTACCCATCTCGGCGGCGAACCTGGCCGGGCTGCCCTCCCACACCACGGCGGCGTGTTCCAGCACGTAGACCCGGTCCGCGTGCGGCAATGCGAAAGTGACGTTCTGCTCGCCCAGCAGCACCGTGATCGGAGTGGTTTCCCGTAGCCGCGCCAGCGCCTTCGACAGCAGCTCCAGGATCACCGGCGCCAGCCCCAGCGTGGGTTCGTCCAGGATCAGCAGTTTCGGCTGCATCATCAGTGCCCGCGCGATTGCCAGCATCTGCTGCTCGCCCCCCGACAGCGTGCGCGCGGTCTGGCGCTGACGTTGACTGAGGATCGGGAACAGATCCAGCAGCCAGGCGAGCTGCTTGTTTCGTTCGACCGCCGCCAGGTGCTGCCCCCCGAGGTCAAGATTTTCCCGCACGCTCATGTCGCCGAACAATTCCCGTGTCTCGGGGCACTGCACGATGCCGCCTCGGGCAATGGCGGCGGGGCTGCGCCCGGCCAGCGCAGCGCCCCGCCAGGCGATCGTGCCGGTGTAGGGAACCAACCCGGAGATTGCGTTGAACAGCGTGGTCTTGCCCGCACCGTTCAACCCGACGATCGAGACGAACTCGCCCTCGCGTACGTGGATCGCGGCACCGCGTAGCGCCTGCGCCTTGCCATAGAACACGTCGACGCCTCGCACATCCAGCAGCGGCGTGCCGGTTGCGGCGTCCAATTCGGGGCGCGGGTGGGTCTCGATCGCGCCGCCCAGATAGACGCGGCGGACGGTCGCATCGGCCATCACCTCATCGGCGCTACCCTCGGCGATGCGTTCGCCAAGATACATCGCCAGGACACGATCCACGAGGCGGGCGACCGATTTCACGTTGTGATCAACCAGCAACACGGCGCGACCCTCGGCGCGGAAGCCGTCGATCAGTGCGGAGAACGTTGCGACTTCCGCTATGGTCAGGCCGGCGAATGGTTCATCGACCAGCACGACCCGCGGGTCGCGCGCGAGCGCCTTAGCCATCTCCAACCGGCGCAGATCGGCGAACGGCAAGGTGGGCGGGCGGCGGTTCAGCACCGCGCCGAGCCCGACGCGCTCGGCGATCACGCGGGCACGGGCGGCCACATGCGGTTCGGCCGCCAGCTTGAACAGCGAATCGGGCAGCAACGCGAGTTTGATGTTCTCCAGAACGGTCTGGCGATTCAGCGGGCGCGAGTGCTGGAATACGATCCCCACCCCGGCGCGGGCGATGCGATGCGTGGGCCAGCCGGTGATTTCGGTGCCCGCCAGCCTTACGCTGCCGGCGTTGGCGCGTTCGATTCCCATCACCAGCTTCATCACGGTCGATTTGCCCGATCCGTTGGGGCCGATCAGACCCAGGATCTCGCCGGGCGCGATGACGAAATCGATTTCCTTCACCGCGACCAGCCCGCCGAAGCGCTTCGTCAGGCCGGCAACTTCCAACAGCGGCGCGGTCATTCCGCGGACTGCCGCGGATGGAGCAACAGTCCCAGCACACCGTCCGGCAGGAACAAGATTGCGAGCAGGGCGATGCCCGAGACCACAAAAGTGTTGAGCTGACCCAGCGGCCGCAGCAGCTCGTCGGCCAGCAGCAACGCGATCGATCCCAGCACGCCACCCAGGATTGTGCGCCGCCCGCCCAGCACCACGGCGATGATGATCTGCACCGCGATCGAAAGGTCCACAACTGTATCGACTGAAGCGGTGCCCTCGTAGAAGGTCAACATTCCGCCGGCCAGACCCGAAAACAGGGCCGAGATGGAGAACGCCGCCAGCTTGTGCTTGGTAACGTTGAAACCGAGCGCCTGTGCCTCGATCCGATCCTGCCCGGTGGCTTGCAGGATCAGGCCCACCGGGGAACGCGACAGGCCGAACAGGATTGCCCCTGAAATCAGCAGGAAGGCGAACGCATACCAGTAATTGATTTTCGCGCTGACCGAGAGCACGTCCGGCACCATCATGCCGATTTCGCCCCCGGTGATGCCGGCAAAAATCACGATCAGGTCGATCAGCAGCAGCACTGCGACCAGGGTCACCAGACCGAAATAGGGGCCGCGCAGCCGCAGTGCCGGCAACGCCAATGCCAGCCCGCCCAGCACGGATGCCGCCGCGCCGCCCACGAGGCATAGCGGGATCGGCCAGCCCGCATTGTTCAGCAGCCCCGCGCCATAGGCGCCGAGGCCGATCAGAAAAGTGGGGCCGAAATTGACCTCGCCCGCGAAGCCGAACAGCAGATCCCACGACATGGCGAACACGCCGAAATAATATGCGGTGGTGAGCACCCCGAGAAAATAGGCCCCCAGCCAGAGCGGCGCTGCACCGCCGGCAACCAGCGCCACTATCAGCAGGAGGACGGCGATTCGTGCGCGCATCAGCGGCGCCCCAGCAGCCCTTGCGGGCGCAGATAGAGGACCACCACCAGGATCACCAGCGCCGGAATCGGTCGCAGCGTGGGCGCCAGCAGATAAGCGGTGATGGTTTCAGCATAGCCTACCACATATGCTGCAATCAGCGAGCCGGGCACGGAGCCCAATCCGCCCAGGATGACGATAGTAAAGGCGCTGGCGGTCAGCGCCCCGGCATTGGTCGCCGACGCTCCCAGAAAGGTTGCCAGCAGCACGCCGGCGATGCCGGCCAGTAGCCCGTAGATGGTCCAGACGATCAGGTAGATGCGTGATAACTCGAAGCCCAGCAGGGTCAAGCCGCGCGGGTTGATCGACGCGGCCAGCAGCTGCTTGCCGATGCGGGTGCGGTTGACCAGCAGCGAGATCGCCCCGATCGTCACCCAACACAGCGCCGCGATCAGCAGTTCGTTGCGCGGCGTGCGCACGCCGGCGAGATGCACCACGCCGGGGAGCAGCGCGCGCATGGTCACCGGATTGTTGCTGAACACGTAGTCCAGCCCCACCTGCAACATGATCCCCCATAGCAGCGTGGCGGTGAGAATGAATATTTCTTCTTCGGCGCGGGGGATCACGCGGGAGCGCTGGATCGGCCGGATCACCGTGAAATAGGTGATGTACGAGGCGGCCAGCCCGGCGAGCACGCCGGCCAACGCCCCGCCCCAGGGACCCACGCCATAGGTTGCGGCAACCCACCAGCCGACCAGCGCCGCAATCACCATGATCCCGCCATGGGCAAGGTTCAGCACCCCGCAGACGCCGAACATCAGGGTGAATCCCACTGCGCCCAGGCCATAGAGCGCGCTGATTACGAAGCCGTCGATTAGAATCTGCAGAAACAGCACCGGTCGCTCCGTCGTCGCGGGCGGCAGCCGAGGGGCGCGGCCGGGGTCAGCCCCCGGCCGCGCGACGGGAAGGCTGTGCTATTTTTCCGCGAGCTTGGGGAGCTTCACGAAGGGCGGGAACTCCAGCTTGCCGTGGCAGATATTGGTCGGCCAGATGCAGACCTGCTTGCCATCCTGCCACTGCATGAAGGTGGAGGTGATCCAGCCCTTGCCGTAGCGCGCCGCATGGGTGAACGGGTCCTTGCGCCCATAGAAGCCAAGTTGGCCCAAGGTGCCGACCATGTCGGTTTTTTCCATCCCGATCACGATCTTATCTGGATTGGTTGAGTGCTCGCGGATCATTGCCGCGGCCAGCGCCCGCACCGCGTCATAGGCGGTGAAGCCGGTGAAGGCTGGGAAATGGCCGAATTTCTTGATGAACTCCTGCGCCACCGGCAAGGTGCGCGGAGTAATCGCCAGGCCCTGTACGGTTCCGGTCTGGGTGATGATGCCGTTGGCGGCGCCATTTGTATCTTTCCAGAACGTCGGGTTGGTGGCCTGGGCGCTGATGCCGCCGATCGGGATCGGCACCTGCTGGTCGTGCCACTGCACCGTCGGCTGCACGCCCACATGGGCGATACCAGTCACGATCAAGTTCGGGTGCTTGGCTTCGATGTTGTTGAAGATCGGTGTGAAGTCGGTGGTGTCGGGGTTGAAGCGAACCTCATCGACTACGGTCAGCCCAGCCTTGGGCAAGCAGGATTTGAGACCCGCGTCCAGCGGCTTGGTCCAGTCGGCGTCTTCGCTCATGATCGCGACGGTCTTGATGTGCAGCGGCTTGACCAGCAACTCATCGGCGGAATCGCAGATCGACTGGGCCAGAAGCGGCGCCGGCAACCACGCCTCGAACATGTATTTGAAGCGGGCGTAGTTGTCGTGGACCTGTTTGCTGATAAGGTCGGAGGCGGCGGCCGGGGTCACCGTGGGCATGTGCAGCCGCGCCGACCAGGGTTCGATCGCCAGAGCCACTTCGCTGATGAAAGTGGCAACCACCGCTTTCACGTGGTCCTGTTCGGCGGCGCGCTGGAACGCGCGCACGGCGTCGGCGGCGGAGGAATGGTCGTCGTAAGTGATGATCTCCAGCTTGCGGCCCATGACCCCGCCATGGGCGTTGACGTCAGCGGCGGCCAGCTGCGCGCCCTCGCTGATGGATTGACCGACGATCGCGGATTGCTCCGAAATCACGCCGATCTTGATGGGGCCCTTGCCGGCGGCGCGCGCGGGGGTGGCTGCCACCAGCACGCCTAACGCGACCGCGCATAGCCCGGCGGCGCCCAGCAGCAGGCCATGACGGAACTTTCGGATCATCGGTTCTCTCCCGTTCGAATTCTTTTTCTTCCCGGCGCGCCCTGACCGGCAGCAGCGGTCGCTTTCGGACACCTCGATTTGAGGGAAGCTTTTAAGAATCTGTCAAGGGTTACTTAGATACCACTGCAATCGTAATGGATCCGGCCGCGTCGCGCCCTATTGCAGCCGCGCGCCGAGCGTGGCGATCAGGCTCCGCAGCCGCCCCGCCTCCCGCCCATCCGGGGCAAGCGCCAGCGCATGGCGGAAGCACTGCACCGCAGCGCCGAGCTGATCCAGCCGCTGATGCAGCGCCCCGGCCTCGGCCCATAGCGACGCCGCGCCGGGTGCGATGCGCAGCATATCGCGGGACGCGGCGAGCGCACCGATCAGGTCATTCGCCGCCAACCGGCGGGTGCGCAGGTTGTTTGTCAGGCGCAGCAGGATCGCGCGGTTGCCAGCCGGGCGCAGGTGGTGGGCGCGCAAGGTGGCGGCGGGGCCTTCGATGCGGGCCAGCAGCTCGCGCAGATCCTCGGCCTCGCGCCGCGCGCCGCCCTCGAACGGGTCCAGCACGACGAGGCCGGTGGGGTCCTCCAGCGCAATCAGGAAATGCGATGGGAAATCGACCCCGTGCCCGGACCACCCGGCGGCGCGGGCGGCGTGCAGCCACAGGATGCCCAGCGCCACCGGCAGGCCGCGCCGGCGCTCCAGGACGGCGATCAGATTGGCGTTGGCCGGATTGTCGTAGTCTTCGCGGTCGCCGATGAAACCCCAGTCCGCGACCATCAGGCGGGCGAGGGACGCCGCGCGGGCATGCGGCGCGGCCTGCGCGGGCAAGGCGGCCACGGCGGCGCGGGCGAGCTCGGAGAGCGCGACGCCGGCAGCCTGCCAGTCCGCGAGCGGCGCATCGATGCGGGCAAGCTGCAACGCGGCGGCCGCGAGGTCGATCTCGCCATCCGGCAGGCGGCCGATGGCGTCGAGCGCGTCGGTTGGAGCGGGATCCGGCATGGTGGCGCGGTACTCCCACCGGGGGGGCGGAGGCAAGATGTCACCGACCCGCCCCTGGACGCGGCGTCGGCGGGACCGCAGGCTGGCGCGGACGGGTGGAGGGGCGGGCGTGCTGATCGCGCAACTGACCGATTTGCATCTGCGCCCGCGCGGCCTGGCCGCGAACCGGGTGGTGGAGACGAACATGCTGGCCGCGCGCGCGCTGCAAGCGGCGGCTGCGCATCGTCCGGATGTGCTGCTGCTGACCGGGGACTTGGCCGATCGCGGCGAACCGGGCGCCTATCGACTGCTCGCGCGGATGCTGGGTGAGCAATCAGGCCTGCCGCCGGTGTTCGCGATTCCCGGCAATCACGACGACCGCGCGGCGCTGGCTGCGGCCCTGCCTGGGGTGGCGCGCCTGACGGATGGATTTCTGCAATTCGTAGAGGAGGCGTTCCCGGTCCGGCTGGTGCTGTTGGATACGCTGGTGCCGGGGGCAAGCCATGGCGAACTCTGCGCGGATCGCCTGGCCTGGCTGGACCGCACGCTGTCCGCGGCGCCCGACCGGCCGAGCCTGGTGGCGCTGCACCATCCGCCGTTTGCCACCGGGATCGACCATATGGATCACATCGCGCTGCGCGACCCGGCTGGATTCGCCGCCGTGCTGGCGCGGCATCCGCAGGTGCGGCTGGTGGTTTGCGGGCATGTCCATCGCCCGATCGTGACGCGGATCGCCGAGGCCGTGGTGTGCATCGCGCCCTCGGTTGCCCATCAGGTGGCGCTGGACCTGCGGGCGGACGCGCCATCGGCTTTCGTGCTGGAACCGGCCGCGTTCCTGCTGCACCAGTGGGACGCGGCGGCTGGGTTCGTGACCCACATGGCTTTGGTGGAGGCGTTCCCAGGGCCGTTTCCGTTCCTGGCGGCGGACTAGGGCGAGGGCGTCCCCGGCAGATGTCGCGCGATATAGGGCGGCAGGACGAACGATGCGGCGTGGAGTTCGGGGGTCCAGTATTGGGTGGTGCCCAGGATCCCCGCGGTCTGCGCGCGGCGGCGGATTTCGTCGGCCGGAACGGCGGCCAGCGTCGGGTCCTTCGCCGCCCAGCCCAGTGTCATGAACCCGCCCACATAGGTGGGGACCGCGGCGACATAGGCGGTGACATGGGGAAAGAACCGGGCGCGACGGGTCGAGGTCTCGGCCAGTTCGTCGGCCTGCATGAAAGGCACGCCGCACTGGTTCACCACCAGGCCGCGATGGGTCAGGATACGGGCGCAGTTCGCGTAGAATTCGTCGGTGAACAGCACTTCGCCGACGCCGATCGGATCGGTCGAATCGACGATGATCGCATCGAAGCTATGATCCGCGGCGCGCTTCACGTAATCGATGCCGTCGCCGACGATCACTTCCGCGCGCGGATCGGTCCAGGCGCTCCCGCCGATGCCGGCCAGGAACTCCTTGGACAGGCGGATCACGTCACCGTCGATCTCCACCATCACGGCGCGGCGCGTGGTGGCATGCGCCAGGACGCGCTTGAGCACGCCGCCGTCCCCCGCGCCGATGATCAGCACATTGGCCGCGGCGCCATGCGCCAGTAGCGGCACATGGGTGAGCATTTCCTGATAGACGAACTCGTCGGCTTCGGTGATCTGCACCACGCCGTCCAGCAGCATCACGCGGCCATGCGAGGCGGTTTCCACGATAGCGATGTCCTGAAACGGGCTGCGAGTCCGCGCGAGTTCGCGCGTGACCCGGAAGCGCTGGCCCCAGTCTGGGTACAGCGTTTCGTTCGCCCAGATCTCGGCGGTCATCAGACGATCAGGCCGCGGCGTTGCTCGGCAAGCTGCATCTGCGCGGGTCGGAACGCCGCTTTAAGCAGGGGCAGCGACAGGTACGGGTTGCAGGCTCCGCACATGAAGATATCCACCGCGGCGAAACTGCGCTCCGGCCACGTGTGGATGGAGATGTGGCTCTCGGCCAGCACCAGCACCCCGGATACGCCGCCATTGGGGGAGAAATGGTGGAAATGCCCGTGCAGGATGGTCGCTCCGGCGGCCTCGGCGGCCGCGCGAAGCGCCGCGTCGATCGCGTCCGGCTCGGTCAGGTTGCTGGCGCCCCACAGGTCCAGCAGCAGATGCGTGCCGGCGAACGTCACGCCGTCGCGCACGACGAAATAATCCTTCGGCGCGTCTGCGCCATCCGACATCGGGTTGCTGCTCGGAGTCTCCGAGACCATCCCCAGCGGAGCGAGTGCGTTCATGCGTACCCTGTTCCTACCAGCAGACGGCCGCGGGGCGGCGCGATGCGCGGACCCGGTCGGCCAAGAGCGGGCGATATGGCGAAACCGGGGGGGGGACGCAAGGGGCTTTGGCCCCAGCGGTCCATGAAATTACGCCCTGGGGCCGCTACCGCACCGCTTTTAGCGCTTGGCCGAGCCCCAGGGCGAGGCGCGCGATGGTGCCGGCGCGGGCAACCTGGGCCTGGGCATGGACACCGGGGGAGGTCAGCAGCCGGAACATGTCGGCCAGCGCGCCGGTGCCCATCCGTTCCTGGTCGGGCCGTAGCGCGGCGACGCCGGCGTGGTCCTGCGCGCGAACCCGGGCCGTGGCCAGCCGCAGAAGCAGCTGGCGCTGCGTAGGGGTAAGGCTGCCGGCAACGGGCACCTGGCGCGCGGCCTGGGCGGTGAGGGCGGCGGCGGCCCCGCT
The DNA here is from genome assembly GCA_021826565.1 of Pseudomonadota bacterium. The sequence goes on from JAKAZJ010000016.1 coordinate 11,100, forward strand.
CCAGTCGCCGGCCTGTTCGGCGATGTGGGCAGCGGCACGGTCGGCCTGTGTGCTGTTCAGGCCCAGCAGCGCGCTCTGCGCCGCGGCGGCATGGCCCTGGGCGGCGTCGATGCGGGCAGCCAGAATGGCGCGGCTTAGCGCCAGATTGGCGGGCAGGTCCGGAGCGGCGGTCTCGGTCAGGGCCGCGGCGGCGCCCGCGGGACTGCCTTGGTGTAGCCGCAACGCCGCCAGCCGGGCGCCGAAACCGGCGCGGGCTACGGCCGTCGACGCCTGGTGCGCCAGCCGCGCCAGCAGCGGCTCGGCCTGATCCGGCAGATCGAGTGCCAGCAAACGATCGGCCAGTTTCGCAGCCAGCGGGTTCCCTGCTTTGCCCTTCGGCAGCAGATCGGCATTGGCGTTGACGAAGGCGACGAAATGCAGCGGCGGGGCACGATCCAACCGCCGATCGGCCAGCGCCGCGTTGAAGATCCGCCGCATTCTGGAACGGAGCGCGGTGCGTGCCTGCGGGAAATCGCGGATCGCGTGGCGCAGCAGGGTGAGTGCTCGGCTCCACTGCCCGGCATCCGCGCGCAGACCAGCCAGTGTTTCGCGCAGATGCAGTTCTCGCTTTCCACCACGCCAGGCGTCGCGTAGCCGGTCCAGCCGGTCGGCCGCCTCGGCCGAGCCGATCGCATGGGTGGTTAGC
>JAKAZJ010000017.1 GCA_021826565.1 Pseudomonadota bacterium
GTTGCGTTTCCGACCGTTGCCCTGCGGCCGATGCTCTCAGCGCATCAGCGAGTCCTTGTGCGGATAGGCCGATGGCGCGGCCGAAGCGCCGGCGTCCACCGGCAGGATGATCCCGGTGACCCAGCGCGAGTCCTCGGTCACCAGATACAGCACGCCATGGGCGACATCCCAGGCGGTGCCTTCGGTTTTCAGCAGCGAGCGGTTCTTGCGGCCGGCGCGGACCTCCGCGGTCATGCCGTCGGCATAGACCATCGGCGTATAAACCATCCCCGGGGCGACCGCATTCACGCGAATCCCGTCGGCGGCATGATGGGCGGCCATGGCACGGGTCATGTTCACCACGGCGCCCTTCGATGTGGGGTAGAGCAGGCCCGGATGCCCGCCGAACAGGCCGGCGAAGGAGGCGAGGTTCACGATCGCGCCGCCGTGCCCGCCCGCAATCATCGCCGGGATCGCATATTTCGCCGTCAGCATCATCGAGGTCACGTTGACGCGCAGCGCCTGGTCCCAGGCCTCCGGGTCCACCTCCACCGCCGTGCCGCGCGGACCGGAAATGCCGACATTGTTGATCAGGATATCAAGCCGGCCCCAGGCGGCCAGGGTCTGTTCCACGATGCGCGCGCAGTCGGCCTGGTTGGTGACATCGGCCAGGATGGTCTGGGCGGTGCCGCCCTCGGCGGCGATCATCGCGGCGGTGCGGGCGACCCAGTCCGGGTTCTGATCCACCAATGTGACGCGCGCGCCGTGGCGGGCGAGGAGGATGGCGGTGGCGCGGCCATTGCCGATGCCGTCGGCGCGCGATCCGGCGCCGGTGACGATCGCGGTGCGATCAACAAGGCGGGGAGGAAGGGACATGGGGTGCTCCGTGGTGAACGCGTCATATCGTTCGGGGAAGGGATGAAACGCCAGGCGGTTGAACAGGTCCGGGAAGGCGTTGGTTCGTTCGAGCGCCCCGCCGCCTTGCCCATCCCCCCGCCGCTCCGGCACAACCCTGCCATGACCCAACCCAAGGCGGAATCCCTGCCGAACCCGGCTGCCACCGCTTCCCTGGCCGCGCGTCTCGCGCGCCTGGCCCGCCGCGGCGATGCGATCCTGCTGGAAGGCCCGCTTGGCGCCGGTAAAACCACGTTTGCCCGCGCCTTTCTCCGCGCTGCCACCGCCGACCCGGCATTGGAAGTCCCCAGCCCCAGCTTCACTTTGGTGCAGACCTACGAGACCCCGCTCGGCCCGATCCATCACTACGATCTCTGGCGCCTGGACGGACCGGCCGCCCTGCCCGAACTCGGGTTCGAGGAGGCCTTGGCCGATATCGTCGTGGTCGAGTGGCCGGACCGGCTCGGCCGATACCGCCCCGCGAGCGCTCTCACGCTGCGCTTTGCCATGACCGGAGACGCCACGCGCGACGTGATCCTGACCGGGTGGGACGAAACCCGGTGGGACGAACCCCGGGGGGACGAAAGATGACCAACCGCCCCGCCGCCATCGCCGCGTTCCTCGCCGCCCATGGCTTCGCGACCGCCCGCGCCACCCCGCTCGCGGCCGATGCCAGCCTGCGCCGCTACCTGCGCCTGTCCGGCGGCCCGGTTCCCGCGGTGCTGATGGACGCCCCGCCGCCCGAGGAGGTCGGACCGTTCCTGCGCGTGGCGGCGCATCTGGCGGCGCTGGGTCTGTCGGCGCCCGCGATCATCGCCGCCGACCCGGCCGCCGGCCTGGTGCTGGAGGAAGACCTGGGCGACGATCTGCTCGGCCCGCAGCTGGATCGCGGCGCCGATCCGGGGCCGCTGTGCGACGCGGCGATCGATGCGCTGGCGGTGGTCCAACGTGCGCCGGCGCCGGATTGGCTGCCGGCCTGGGACCCGGCGGCGATGCTGGCCGCGACGCTGAACCCGCTCTTCGTCTGGTGGTGGCCGGATGCATTCGGCGCCCCGCCGCCGGACGCGGCCCGTGCCGACATCGCGCGCGCGCTGGCGGACACGCTCGCGCCGCTGGCGGACGGACCACTCGGCTTCGTGCACCGCGATTATTTCGCCGGCAATCTGCTGTGGCTGCCCGATCGGCCGTCGCCGCGCCGGATCGGCATCCTGGATTTCCAGTCCGCCGCGCTGGGCCACCCGGCCTATGACGTGATCTCGTTGACCGAGGACGCGCGGCGCGATTTGGCCCCGGCGCTGCGCGAGCGCGCCACGGCGCGGCTGCTGGCCGCCCGGCCGGAGCTTGACCCGGCCGCATTCCGCCGCGCCTGCGCCATTTGCGCCGCGCAGCGCCATTTGCGGGTGGCGACGCAATGGGTGCGCCTGGCGCGCCGCGACCATCGCCCGGGCTATCTGGTGCATGGCGCGCGCAGTTGGGCGCGGCTGGAACACGCGCTGGCGCACCCGGCGGTGGCCCCGCTGGCGGCGGCGCTGGCGCGCTGGATCCCCGCCGGGATGCGCGCCAATCCGGCGCCGCGCCAGGTCGCGCCGGCGCGCGGCATGGTGCTGGCCGCCGGCCTGGGGACGCGGATGCGCCCGCTGACCGAGGCCACCGCCAAGCCACTGCTGAAGCTGGCGGGGCGCAGCCTGCTGGATCACGCGCTGGACCGTCTGGCCGAGGTCGGGGTGACCGAGGCGGCGGTGAACGCCCATTGGCAGCCGGATCAGGTGGCCGCCGCGTTATCGGCCCGCTCGGTCCCGCCGCGCACCCATCTGCTGCGCGAGGCAACGCTGCTGGACACCGGCGGCGGCGTGCGCGCGGCGCGGCGGTTGCTGGGGCCGGAGCCGTTCTACGTCGTCAACGGCGATGCATTCTGGCTGGACGGGCCGACGCCGGCGCTGCGCCGCCTGGCCGAGCGCTTCGCCGCCGGCGGGACCGACGCGGTCCTGCTGCTCGCCCGCACCGTCCAGGTGGAGGCGGAACTCGGCCGTGGCGATTTCGCGCTGGACCCATGGGGTGTGCCGCGCCGCCGCGCCGAGCGTGAGATCGTGCCCTATGTCTTCGCCGGCGTGCAGCTGATCGCGCCCTGGGGGCTGGACGGATTTCCCGAAGGTGCCTTCAGCATGAATGCCGCCTGGGATCGCGCGCTGGCGGCCGGCCGGCTGCGCGCGGTGGTGCATGACGGGCTGTGGTTCCATGTGTCCACGCCCGCCGATCTGGCCGCCACCGAGACGTTCCTGGCGGCGCAGCATTTGGGGGAGCGCCAGCTGCGGAAGCAACGGTGAATCTGTTCACACTGCCCCCTGACGCGCCGTTCCTGGACACGCTGGCCGCGTCCTGGCTGGCGCGCGCGGGGCGGACGGACCCGCTCGCGGCGGCGCGCGGGCTGATCCTGCTGCCGACCCGCCGCGCCGCGCGCGCCATGGCGGATGCGTTTCTGCGCGCGTCGGATGGCGCCGCGCTGCTGCTGCCGCGCATCGCCGCGCTGGGCGCGCTGGACGAGGCGCCGCTGGTCCTGGCCGGGGCGCTGGACCTGCCCCCGGCGATCGATCCGGCCTTGCGCCTGGCGCTGCTGGCCCGGCTGATTCTGGGCATGGGCGGAGCCAATGGCGCGCCGCGTAGCGCCGATCGGGCCTGGGCGTTGGCCGAGGAACTCGCCGCGCTGATGGACGAGGCGGAACGGGCCGAGATCGATCTGGCGGCCAGCCTGCCCGAGGCCGCGGACCCGGCCTTCGCCGCGCATTGGGCGCAGACGGTGTCGTTCCTGCGCATCGTGACCGCGACCTGGCCCGCGCTGCTGGCCGAGCTCGGCGCGGCCAACCCGGCAGCGCGGGCCGGGGCGCTGCTGAACGCCCAGGCGGCGGCGTGGGCGCAAACGCCGCCCGAGGAACCGATCTGGCTGGCGGGCACCACCGCGGCGATCCCGGCGGTGGCGCGGCTGGCGCGGGCGATCGCGCTTGCGCCGCTGGGGGCGGTGATCCTGCCGGGCCTGGACCTGGATTTGCCCGAGGACGCCTGGGCGGCGCTGGGTCCCGAGCATCCGCAGGCCGGGTTGCGCCGGTTGCTGGAACGGCTGGATGCGACCCGCGGCGACGTGCGGGTCTGGCCGGGAGCCTCCGGCGCCCGCCCCGCGCGCGTTACCCTGCTGCGCCAGGCGTTGCTGCCCGGCGCAGCGCTGGGGGCATGGCAGCGCCGGGATGCCCGGGCCGTTGCGGCACAGGCCGCCGCCGCCCCGCCACCCGCCGCCGCGGCGCTCACCGTCATGGCCGGGCTTGACCCGGCCATCCACCCCCGCACGCGCGTGCCGGACGCGGGCGGCGGCGCAGCGCAGATGGCCGGGTCAAGCCCGGCCATGACGGGTGGCCCCGCGGCGGCGGTCGGCGATGGCCCCGTGGCGGCGATCGGCGCGGCCATCGGAGGCGGCGCGGCGACGGCTGGTGCCGCGCCTCCCGCGCAGCTCTGGCGCCTCGATCCCGCCGACCCGCAGGAAGAATCCTTCGCGATCGCGCTGATCCTGCGCGATGCGCTCGATCGCCCCGGCGCGCGCGCCGCCCTGGTCACGCCCGACCGCGCCCTGGCCGGCCGGGTTGCCGCGGCGCTGCTTCGCTTCGGCGTGATCGCCGACGACAGCGCCGGCGAGAAGCTAACCGACACCCCGCCCGCGGTGTTCCTGCGCTTGCTGGCTGCCGCCATGGCCGGGCAGTTGGCGCCGGTCCCGTTGCTGGCGTTGCTGAAGCATCCGTTGGCCGCCGCCGGTCTGGCGCCGGCCGCCTGCCGCGCCGCCACGCGGGCGATGGAGGTCGCGTTTCTGCGCGGCCCGCGCCCCGCCCCCGGCATGACCGGGCTGCGCCGCGCCATCGCCGGGCTGGCGGACCCGGACCCGCACGCCGCGTTCCTGGCCCGCATCGAAACCGCGCTGGCCCCCGCGCTGCGCGTGGCTGCCAATGCCGGCAGCGCGCCGGCCGCGGCGCTGGACGCGCTGCTCGCCGCGGCCGAAGCGCTGGCGGCCACCGATGCCGAACCCGGCGCGCCGCGCCTGTGGTCGGGCGAGGACGGCGCCGCGCTGGCGGAATACCTGGCCGCGCTGCGCCCCGCTTTCGCAGAACTGCCCGATCAGCAACGGGCAGTGTTCCCGCCGCTGCTGGACGCGGCCCTGGCGGGCGGGCCGGCGGTGCGCACCCGCCGCGCGCTGCGCGGACGCGACGGCGAGGAACATCCGCGCGTGTTCATCTGGGGCCTGCTGGAAGCGCGTCTGCAACCGGCGGAGGTGATGGTGCTCGGCGGCCTGGTGGAAGGCGTCTGGCCGCCCGCGCCCGAGCCCGGCCCGTGGCTGTCGCGGCCGATGCGCACCCGGATCGGCCTGCCGGCGCCGGAGGAGGCCGTGGGCCAGGCGGCGCATGATTTCGCCGCCGCCGCCAGCGCCGCCGCAACGGTGGTGCTGTCCTGCCCGCGCCGGCGCGATGGTGCCCCCGCGGTGCCGGCGCGGTGGATCGCGCGGTTGGAGGCCTATCTGGCCGGTCGGGCGGGCGCGCCGGAAGACGCCGCCCTGCCGCTGCATCCGGCGGTGGGCTGGGCGCGGGCGCTGGATCAGCCGGACGGCCCGCCGCGCGCCGCCGCCGCGCCCGCGCCGCGTCCGCCGGTGGCGTTGCGCCCACGCCGCCTGAGCGTGACCGAGATCGAAACCTGGCAGCGCGACCCCTACGCGATCTACGCCCGCCGCATCCTGCGCCTGGAGGCGCTGGACCCGCTGGAGCAAGCGACCGACGCGGCCGATTTTGGGTCTTTGGTGCATCAGGGGCTGGAGGCGTTCATCACGACCCATGGTGCGGTTTGGCCGCCGGACGCCGCGAAGCTGCTGCGCGCGGCGCTGTTGGGCGCGCTGGCGCGGGCGCCCGCGGTGCGCCCGGCCTTGGCCAATTGGTGGGCGCCTCGGCTGGTCCGTATCGCCGACTGGGTGGCGGCGCGGGAACGCGATCGGCGCGCGCTTGGCTTGCTGACGGCGGCGCGAGCGGAAGCGCTTGGACGCTGGATACTGACCCGGCCCGGTGGGGATTTCACCCTGACCGGCAAGGCCGACCGGATCGAGCGCTGGAGCGACGGCTTCGTGCTGCTGGACTACAAAACCGGGTCCGTTGCGTCGCAGGCCGAGGTTGCGGCGGGGCTGGCGCCGCAGCTGCCGCTGGAAGCCACCATGCTGGAAGCCGGCGCCTTCGGCCCCGACTGGCGGGGCACGGCGCGGGCGCTGGAATACTGGCGCCTGACCGGTGGGCAGGAGCAGGGCAAGGCGACGGTACTGTTCGCCGACAAGGCGGAGCAACTGGCCGCGGTGGTCGCCGACGCGGCGGCAGGGCTGGCCGGGCTGATCGATGCGTATGACGATCCGGCGCGGGCCTATCTGTCGCAGCCGCATCCCGGACGGGCGCCGCGCTTTGCCACCTACGCACAGCTCGCGCGGGTGGCGGAACGAGCCGCGGCGGGGGAGTGATCCCGACGCCCGGCGCCGCATCTTCCGCTGTGCCGTTCACGCCGCTCCGGCGCGCGCATGATGCCACGCGAGCAGACGTCGCTCCACGGCCAGCAGCGCGGCGTTGATCGCCAGCGCCGTCAGCGCAATCACCAACAGCGCCGCCAGCACTCGGGAGAGTTCGAAATTCTGTTGCGCGCGCACCAGATAAGTGCCGAGCCCGTCCGAAGACAGGATCATCTCCGACACCACCGCCAGCAACACCGACAGCGCGAGACTGATGCGGATGCCGGCGACGATTTGCGGCAGCGCCGCCGGCAGGTCGATCTCGGCCATGATGGCGACGCGCGACAGGCCGAACGAGCGCGCGACCGTTTCCAGCATCGGATGCGCGCCGCTGACGGCCTCCATCGCGTTGATCAGGATCGGGAACGCGGCGCCGTACACCACCACCGCGATTTTCGCTGCGCTGCCGATGCCGAAGAAGATCATGCCGACCGGAATCACCGCGATGGCCGGCAGCGGGCGGATCAGCTCGATCACCGGCTCGGCCAGTTCGCGCAGCTTGCGGACGCGCCCAAGCACGATGCCGGATGGCAGGGCGATGATCAGCGCGATCGCGAATCCGGCGAAGGCGCGCCCGAGCGTGATCGCGAGCGCACCGCCGATCGTCGGCGCATCGACGATCAGCACGCGCGCGACATCCAGGAAGCCCGGGAAGCCGCGCGATGCCATGGCCATCGCGGCGGCCTGCCACACGCCGGCGAGGACTGCGAGGAACGCGATTCCCGGCAGGTTGATTCCGCGCGGCGTCATGCCTGGTCCGCCAGCGCGGCCAGTGCGGCGTGCCACCCGACCAGCACGTGTCGCGCCAGCGCCACCACCGATTGGATCGCGATGCCGAGCAGCCCGATCACGAACATCAGCGCGAACATGCGCGGCGTTTCCAGGCTGAATCCGGCATTGTACAGCGCGTAGCCCAGGCCGTCGGTGCCGGCCAGCATCTCGGCGGCCACCGTGGCGAGCAGCGCGAAGCTGGCGGCGATGCGGATGCCGGTGAAAATCTCCGGCGCCGCAGCCGGCAGGCGGACCCGCCAGAGCAGCTCGGCGCGTCCGTAGCCCAGCGCGCGTCCGCTCAGCAGTTGCACCGGCTCGGTGCCGGCCAACGCGTTTGCGGCGTTGACATAGACCGGCCACAGCGCGGCATTGACGATAATGAACAGGAACATTTTCGGTCCCAGGCCGAGCGCGTAGATCGCGATCGGCACCAGCGCCGGCGGCGGCAGCACGCGCAGGATCTCGACCAACGGCGCCAGCATCCGCCGCAGCGGTGGCAGGTCCGCCGCGGCCAGCGCCAACCCTAGCCCGGCCGCGATCGCCAGCGCCAATCCGCCCGACAGGCGCGCCAGGCTGGCCGCGATATCGGCCCAGAATCCCGGATCGGCGAGCAATGCGGCAAGCGCGCGCGCGATCATCGGCACGGTCGGGAAGAACGCCGTGCTGGTCGCGCCCGATAGCGCGAGCGCCTGCCAGCCGAGGAAGAACAGGCCCAGCCCCGTTGCGGCCTTCGCCAGCCGCAAGGCGCGGGCCGAGGCCGGAATCATTTGCCTGGCGGCGGGAGCACCGTCTCGACCAACTGCTCCGCCGTCAGCGGTTGTCGCAGCATGTGCGACTGCGCCATGGCGTGCAGGATCGAGCGGTACTGCGCCGGACGAGCCACCATCCGGTCCGGTGTCAGCTCCATGCTGATCCGATCCGCGATTTCGGGTTTGAGGCCGAAATATTTCACCAGCCCGGCGCGATATAGCGCCGGTTTGTGCGCCAGTTCGCGCGTCGCCTGCCGCAGCGCGGCGAGGAAACGTCCGGCCAGCGCGCGATGCGCCGTCAGCCATGTCGTGGAGGCGAAATAGCCGCTTAGTACGTCGCTTGCGCCCGGCTTCTGCCCGGCCAGGGTGCCGGTGGCGAGCACAACCGGGGCGAGCGCGGCATCGTGCTGCATCATGGCCCAGAACGGCTGCACGGTGCAGGCCGCCGCTGCTTCGTGCAGCCGCAGGATTGCGGGGATCTGCGGGAACGGGGCGACCAGGATATGCACGGCCGCGCGCGGCACGCCGGCCTGGCGCAACTGATCGAACAGCATCAGCGCGCAGCCGCCGGAGATCGCGTTCACCACCACCTTGCGGCCCTTGAGACCGGCCACCGTCTTCACGCCCGAAGCCCCGGTAGCCAGCAGCACCGTCATGTCTGGCGTGTAGGGATAAATCTCGTAGTTGTTGCTGATGAAGATCCGCAACGGCTGGCCGGCGTCGCGCGCGGCGATCGGGATCGCCACCGCGGCATAGCCGATATCGGCCGCCCCGCTGACCACGGCGGCCGCCGCCGCCGCGCCGTCGTTCAGCGGACGGTTCACCACTTTGATCCCGTAGCGGGCGAAGATGCCGGTCGCTTCCGCGTGGAACAGCGGGAGATTGTTGATGTCGCGGAGGAACGCGACCGTCACGGTGGTTTGCGCGAAGGTCGGCGTGGCCAGAAGCAGCAGGGCGCACAAAACGGCAAGGCGACGGGGCATCGGCCGATCCTTTCCTGGTGTCACGGTGCGATGGTCACGGGGTGATGGTGGTCACAAGCTGCGATGCCGGCAGCGGCCGTGCGAGCAGCCCGGCGCGATGCAGCGCGTCGAACAGCGGCTGGTAGTCCGCCGGGTGCGCGACCAGACTGGAGGTGGACAGCGCGAACGGTACCTTGGCGGCGAAGCCCGGCGGCATGTGGAAATATTTCACCAGATCGGCGCGAAACAGCGCGTGGTGGGCATCGAGGTCGTTTTGCGCCGCCTGCATCGCGGTCAGGAACCGCGCCAGCACCGCGCGATGTTTGGCGATCCATCGCGGCCGGGCGAAATAGCCCGCCACCGCAAGCCGATGCAGCTTGTCGAGCCCGGCGACGGTACCGCGCGCCAGTACCACCGGCGCGACCGCGGGGTTGTCCTGCATCGCGATCAGGAACGGCACCACCGTGCAGGCCGCGTCGGCTTCGCCCAGCGCCAGGGCGGCCATCATGTTCGGGAACGGCACGATCAGCACCTTCACGTCCTGGATCGACAGACCGGCGGTGGCGAGGTGCTGCGCGATCGCGATCATGCAGGCGCTGGATTGCGCGTTGCTGGCGATCGTCTTGCCCTTGAGCCCCGCCAGCGTGGTGATCCCGGAGCGCTTCGAGGCCACCAGGGTGACCAGATTGGGCGAAGGCGGCCAGAGTTCGAAGGTGGAGGTGGCGAACAGCGAAAGGCTCTGGCCGTGTTCGAAGGCGATCGCGACCGGGGTCGCCGCGGTCAGGCCGATCTCGGCCGAGCCGGACCGCACCGCCGCGATCACCGCCGGTCCGTCGTTCACGCGCAAGCTGCGCACGCGCAGCCCGGCGCGCTTGAAATACCCCGCGTGCTGGGCATGGAACAGCACGATGGTATCGATGAAGCTGAGATAACCGACGCGGAGCGTGGTCAGGCTGGCGGCCCGCGCGGCGCCCAGCGGGGTCAGCGTGATCAGGCACGCGAGCAGCAAGGCGCGGGGGCGGTTCATGCGGCAACCTTCATGGCACGGATGCGTTCGAGCACCTGGTGGCGGATGTCGAGATAGTGCCGCTCCTCGCGCGTGGCGATCTGGTCGCGCGGCTTGGGTAGCGGCACCGTGATTTCCTCCACCACCCGGGTCGGCCGGCGCGACAGCACCACGACGCGGTCGGCGAGATAGACCGCCTCGTCCACGTCATGCGTGACCAGCAGGCAGCTTTGCTGGTAGCGGGCGGCGAGGTCCAGCAGCAGGTCCTGCAGTTCGGCGCGGGTCTGCGCGTCCACCGCCGCCAGCGGTTCATCCAGCAGCAACAGGCGCGAGCGGGCCGCCAGAGCGCGCGCGATCGCGACCCGCTGCTGCATCCCGCCGGAGACCTGCCAGGGATAGCGGTCCTGGAATCCGCTGAGCCCGACCGACGCAAGGAGGTCGCGCGCGGCGTCTCGCCGCGCCGCGGCGGACAGGTCGGTAAGGCGGCGCATGCCGAACACGACATTCTCGAGATTGCTTTTCCACGGCAGCAGCGAGCGGGAATAATCCTGGAACACCACGGACAGGCCGGGCGGCGTGGCGTGAACCGGGCGGCCGAGGAAGGTGAGGGTGCCGCCATCGCACGGGTAGAGACCGGCGAGGCACATCAGCAACGTGGTCTTACCGCAGCCGGAGGGACCAACAACGGCGACGAATTCGCCGGGCGCGACGGTCAGCCCGACATCGGCGATCACCTGGATCCGGCTGGCGCCGGCGCCCAGCGATTTGGCGATGCCGCGCGCGTCGAGCAGCGCGCCACCGGGCGCGGGCGAGGCGGCATGATCCGGGGTGGCGGTTCCCAACACAGCGTTTCCTCCCGGCTCAGTCTATACCGGAATCATCATATTATTGCTGGATTTTTTATTGCGGCCCCGGTGACGCCTGTCAAGCCGGCCGCGAGCCGCTGCCGGGTTCTGTCGGTTCGCGGCGGCTTCCTCGATTCGCGGCGCACCGCCGGCGAGTCCCATGCCGCGCGGGACACGGGGTGGGGGTGGATTCTCGTAATGATAACGCAACATTATGGGCGCGCGTTTCCCGCCGCCCCGTCAGGCGGAATTTTCGGCCGGGTCCGTGTGGGCGGATTCGGGCGCGGGTTCGGGCGCTTGTAGGGCCGCGCGTTCGGCGCGCAGCCGCGCCTCCAGCATCTCGTACGCCATCTGGTTCACCCGCAGACAGCGCGCGAACCCGCGCGGCGCGGGGCGCAGTTCGTCGGGATGCAGCGGCGCGGTCGGCGGGTCGGGCCAGTATGCCGGCGGCAGCAGGTCCGGGTTCACCCCCAGCATCCAG
>JAKAZJ010000018.1 GCA_021826565.1 Pseudomonadota bacterium
AAATCCGCCGGCTCCGCGCCGAGGGTGCCGCCTGGGACGCCATCGCCGCCTTGCTTGGCCTCACCCGCTGGTCGGTCATCGAACGTGGCCGACGCATCGGCGCCCGCCCTCCTCCGCCCGACACCACGCCCCGGCCGGAAGACCCAGACCGCGAGCCGCTCCCCGCTGGCCACCCGGTCAGCTGGAACGCGCTCACCGCCGGCACCGTCCTGGACGGTACGCCCTACCCGCTCCCCGTTTTCCTCCGCTGACGGAGCCATCATGTCCGCCATTCTGACCGACACCGCGCCGATCATCGATGCCGCCTATGTCATCTGGCGGCTGGAGGAGGCCGGCGCCACGCTCCTCGCTCTGCCGCAAACCGGCTGGAGCACCGGCCTGCGCACCTCCTCTCTCGATATTGTCCGCACCGCAGCGGAAAATTATGGCTGGGCACAAGGGCGCGTCCGGCCGCCGATGCCGTCGGCGGCGAAAATCACCCGCATGGACACCGCGATGGGCTGGATCGCACTGATCCCACTCGACCGCTACATGCTGCGCCGCATCGTCGGCGCGCGCAGCCTGGTGCATCCCGTAACCGACCGGCATCTGTTCGCCTGGCGCCGCCTGGGCGCCACGATGGGCGCTGACCACAAAGCGGTGCAACGCTGGCACAAACAGGGGATCGACCTGATCGTCGCGGCCCTGAACGGGCCAGAACCGGAACAGGGCCAAGGGCGCGCCGTCCCGGTCAGAGCTTGAAAAGCAACCGCATTTGCGCATTCACACAGGTTGGAATTGCGCGGGCTTCTGTCCAGCCCCAACGGTCAGCGGAACGCGCAGCCTGCGCTCAGGCCGAGCGCCTTGAACACGCGCGCGGCCGGACAGAAGCCGGTGATTCCTGCTTGCAGCAAATTAAGCCCCACGAAGGCGGTCAGCAGCAGGAACCACGGGCTGACCCACCATCCCAGCGCCAGGCTTGCCAGCACCATCACACCGGCGAACGAGAACACGGCTTTGTCGATTGTCATCGGAGCAACTCCCTGATTCAGGATTGCGGCGCGTGGCCGCGGGCGAAAGCGACGATCCGCGCAGCGTCCATCGCGCCCGCGATCTGGCCGGCGACCTGGCCATGGTCGAACAGGATCAGCGCCGGAATCCCTTGCACGCCGAGCCGCGCGGTCAGCTCCGGCGCGTCATCGGCGTTAAGTTTCAGCAGCCGTATCTCTGGTTCCAGCATCGCGGCGGCGCGCTCGAAGGCGGGGGCCATGGCGCGACACGGGCCGCACCACGGCGCCCAAATATCGACCAGCACGGGGATGTCGTTGCCCTGGAGATGTTTTTCCAACGTGGGGGCGTCCACCGCGGCCGGATGACCGTCGAACAGCGGCTGGTGGCACGCGCCGCACCGCGCCGCCGCCGGGCCGCGCGCGGCCGGCACCCGGTTCACCGCCGCGCAATGCGGGCAGACGATATGGGCCGGATCAGGCCTGGACCGGGTCATCTTGCAAGGGCTCCTTCAGCTTGGCGATATTGAGCTGATTCATCAGGAAGCGCTCGTAGAACGGTTCGCTCTCGCCCGAGCGGACCTTGCGCAGGAAGTATTTTTCGAACCCCACTTTCGCCAGATGCACCCAGGCCCCCTTGGCGGCCCAGTTCACGTTGCGCGGCGGAATCTGCGGTTGCGCCACAAAGGCCACGCCGCCATCGCCGAAATCGGCCAGGCACACGGCATTCCAGGTCGCCCGTGACCGCGCCGGCTGGCCGCGCAGAAGCGCGCCGATATTGCGTGCCGTGGCGGTCACCATCGACTCGATCATGAACCCGGTCTTCGGCACCCCCACCGGCACCGGCGTCACCCCCACCGGCGGAATCGCGACGCACACCCCGACGGCGAACACATTGGGGAAGGTCGGGTTGCGCTGATAAGAATCCACCAGCACGAACCCCCGAGGATTGGTCAGCCCCGCCACCCCGCGCAGCGCCGCCACGCCGCGGAACGCCGGCAGGATCATCGAAAACCGGAACGGCAGCGCATGGGTCGCGGCCACCGTGCCATCGGCCGCAACCTCCTCCACGTTCATCGTGCCGGGCGCCACCGAGGTCACGCGCGCGTTGGTGATCCACTTGATGTGGCGCTGGCGGAATTCGCTTTCCATCAGCGATTTCGTGTCCCCGACGCCGTCCAGGCCAAGATGCCCGATATACGGCTCAGGGGTCACATAGGTCATCGGCACGCGGTCGCGCAGCTTCCGCTTGCGGAGCTCGGTGTCCAGGATATAGGCAAATTCATAGGCCGGCCCGAAGCAGGACGCGCCCGGCGCCGCGCCCACTACAATCGGGCCGGGGTTGGCGCAGAATGCCTCGAACGCGACGCGCGCCTGTTCGGCGTGCCCGGTCTGGCAGATCGACTGGGTCTGCCCCTCTGGACCCAGGCCCGGGATCTCATCGAACGCGAGGTCAGGGCCGGTGGCGATCACCAGGTAGTCATAGGGAACGGTGCCGCCGTCCTCCAGGGTCACCTCGCTGGCGGAGGGATCTACGTGGTGAGCGCCCACGGTCAGGAAGCGCACCTTCCGCTTCTGCATCACGCGCTCGAGCTTCACCTCGATATCCCCACGGTCGCGCCAGCCCACCGCCACCCATGGATTGGACGGCGTGAACTGGAACGCGGGACCTTGGCCGATAAGGGTCACATGATCCTCCGGCCGGGCCTGATCGGCGACCTCGAAGGCGGCCAGCGTGCCGCCCAGTCCGGCGCCCAGGATGACGATCTCTGCCATGACGTTCCTCGTGGAAGGATGCGGGATAGCTCCCCGGGAGACCCGGGCGCGTGTGACCTTGACAATATATGCGATGATGCGTAGGTTCGCAAGTATGAAAATGGACCTTGCCACTATGCAGGCCGCCGCCGACCAGGCCAGCGAGCTTCTGAAGTCCCTGGCCAATCGCCACCGGCTACTGATCCTGTGTCAGTTGCTGGAGAGCGAGCGGTCGGTGGGCGAACTCGTGGACTTCCTGGGGATCCGCGACACCGTCGTCTCTCAGCACCTGGCCTTGCTGCGCAAGGACGGGCTGGTGGCGACGCGCCGGGAGGGGCAGACGATTCGTTATGACATCGCGTCCGCCCCCGCCGCGCGGATTCTGGCTGCCCTCGCCGAAATCTACTGCGCCCCGGCGGCCATCTGTGGCCCATCCGAGGCTGACCCAACCCTGACCCGGAGCACCTGATCCATGTCCATCCATCCCGCCTTGCGTGAAGTCACCGCCGATGACGTCGCTGCCGCGCTGCGCAAGCACGCGATTCTGTTGGTCGATGTGCGCGAACCGGCGGAATACGCCGCCGAGCGCATCCATGGCGCATTGCTGTTCCCGCTTTCGACCTTCGACCCCGCGGCGCTACCCGTAGATCCGGGGCGGCCGGTGGTGTTCCATTGCGGCAGCGGGAAGCGGTCCGCAGTGGCGGTCGGGCGGTGCCTGGAGGCCGGCGTGTCCGCCTTCACGCATATGAAGGGCGGAATGATCGCCTGGAAGGCGGCGGGTCACACGACGGTCAGCCTGAACCCGGCGACCGGCGCGGTGCAGGACCGGCGCTGATGCCGCCGCCCGGTGCGTATCGTGCCCGCCCGCCGCGGGCCGGCGCGCCCGTCGCGCTGTTTCTGATGCTCGTTGCCGCCCCAGCCGCCGCCGGCCCGGCGAGCTTCACCACAACGCTGCGCCAGGTGTCGGACGAGAAAGCCGTGTTCGCCACGGTCGAAAGCCGCAATGTCATCCCTGCCCGCACGCGCATCGGCGGCACTGTCGCGGCACTCGCCGTGAAGGACGGAGACGCGGTCCATGCCGGCCAGGTGCTCGCCACCGTCCGCGATACCAAGTTGCAGCTTCAGCTCACCGCGCTCGATGCCCAGATCGCCGGGCTGCGCTCACAACTCGCTCAGGCGCATATCGATCTTGGTCGCGCCAACGCCCTGGCGCGCAGCGGCGCGGTGGCGCGCGCCGCACTCGACCGTGCGCGCACCGCTGTTCAGGTGGCCGAAAGCGCGCTCGCGGCCCGCATCGCTGCGCGCGCCGTCACCGCCCGCCAGCAGGAGGAGGGTGCGGTGCTCGCCCCGATCGACGGGCGCGTGCTTGCGGTCCCGGTCACCGACGGGACCGTGGTGCTGCCGGGCGAGACCGTCGCCACCGTCGCCGAGCAGCATTTCGTGCTGCGCCTGCGGATTCCCGAACGCTACGCGCTGGGTCTGAAAGCCGGCGATCGGATCCGCTACGACGCCGCCGAGCTTGGCACCGCAGCCCCCGGTTTCGGGAGCATCACGCTGGTCTATCCGCAGATCGTGGGCGGCGAGGTGCGCGCCGATGCGTCCGCCCCGGGCATCGGTAGCTATTTTGTGGGTGAGCGCATCCGCGTTTGGGTCCCCGCCGGCGCGCGCGGGGCGATCGTGATCCCGGCGCATTTCATCTTCGACCGCTTCGGTCAGGACTATGTCCGGCTGCGTACCCACGCCGGCACCGTCGTCGACGCACCGGTGCAGCGCGGCCTTGCGCTGCCCACGCCCGCCATGCGCGACGGGGTGCAGATCCTCGCCGGGCTGACAGCGGGCGAAACGCTGGTTGCGCCTCCGGTTGCTCCCGGGGCCGCGCCATGAAGCTCGGTCTTTCCGGGCGTCTCACCCGCGCGTTCATCCGTTCGCCGCTGACGCCGCTGTTCCTTCTCGCCGCGCTCGCGGCCGGGCTGGTCGCGGTGCTCACCATCCCGCGCGACGAAGATCCGCAGATCCACGTGCCGATGGTGGATGTGATGGTCCAGGCCAATGGGCTCAACGCTGCCGACGCCGCGGAGCTGGTCACCAAGCCCTTGGAGGCCATCCTCAAGACCATCCCCGGCATCGACCATATTTATTCCGAGACCGAGGACGACCACGTCCTGGTGACCGCGCGTTTTGACGTTGGCACGAACGAGGATGCCGCGGTGCTGCGCGTGAACGACAAGATTCGCGCCAACATGGACCGCATTCCGCTCGGCATCCCGCCGCCGCTGGTGATCGGGCGCGGCATTAACGACGTAGCGATCCTGGCGCTGACTTTGACGCCGATCCCCGCCGCCGCCGGGCACTGGAATGCGGCGACGCTGACCGATCTGGCGACCAAGCTGCAGGACCAGCTGATCAAGGTGCCGAATGTCGGGCTGAGCTACCTGTCCGGCTCCGACCCGATGCAGATCCGCGTGGAACCGGAGCCGGATAAGCTGATGCTGTATGGCGTCACACTTCAGCAGCTCGCCTCGCGCATCGCCGAGGCGAATCGCAGCTTCGTTGCCGGCAATGTGTTCAGCCGCGGCGCGATGCGGAGCGTCGCAGCCGGACAAACCCTGTTCGGCGTGCCGGATATCGGCCTGCTGCTGCTGACCACCCGCGCCGGCCGCCCTGTGTATGTGCGCGATGTGGCCCATGTGGTCATGGGGCCGGCGCCACGGCAGAGCCATGTGTTCGACATCACCCACGCCAGGAACGGCGCCTGGCACACCACGCCCGCGGTGACGCTGGCACTGGCCAAGCGCGCCGGATCGAACGCGGTGGTGGTGGCGGCGGATGCGCTGGCGCGGGTCAGGTCCCTGGAAGGAACCCTGATCCCGCGCGATCTGCGCGTCCAGGTCACCCGCAACTATGGCCGCACCGCCAACGAGAAAGCGAATGAGCTGCTGTACCATCTGGCGCTGGCCACGATCTCGATCGTGGTGCTGATCGCGCTGGCGGTCGGCTGGCGGGAGGCGACGGTCACGCTGGTGGTAATCCCCACCACGATCCTGGCGACCTTGTTTGCCTCCGAAATGATGGGCTACTCGATCAACCGGGTATCTCTGTTCGCGCTGATCTTCTCGATCGGCATCCTGGTGGACGACGCGATCGTGGTAGTCGAGAACATCGCCCGCCACTGGGCTATGCCCGACACCAGGTCGCGGCGGCGCGCCGCGATCGAAGCGGTGGCGGAAGTCGGCAACCCGACCATCGTCGCCACCCTGACGGTGATCACGGCGCTGCTGCCGATGCTGTTCGTCCAGGGCCTGATGGGGCCATATATGGCACCGATTCCGGCCAATGCCTCGGCGGCGATGGTGTTCTCGTTTTTCGTGGCGATGGTGGTGGCGCCGTGGCTGATGTGCAAACTGGCCAGGCGCGATGATGGCGGCGCCGATGCGGGGGCCGAGGAGATTGCGTTCCTGGAACTCAACACCCCGGCGCTGGCGCACGAGGCTGGGTCGGCAGCGGAACATCCCGACCGGCTCGGCCGCCTCTATCGCGCCGTCGCCACGCCCTTGCTGGCCACCCGTCGCCGCGCGCTGATCTTCCTGATCGTGGTGGGTATCGCGACGGTCGCCGTCTGCGGCTTGTTCTACGCTGAAAGCGTGACCGTCAAGCTGCTGCCGTTCGACAACAAATCCACCCTCAACGTGCTGGTGGATCTGCCCTCCGGCACACCGGTGCAGACGACCGAGCGGACCCTGTTCGCCGTCGCCCGGATCGCCGAGACGCTGCCCGAAACGCGCGGGATGCAGGTCTACGCCGGCACGCCGCAGCCATTCGATTTCAATGGGCTGGTGCGCCACTACTACCTGCGGACTTCGCCCTGGCAGGGTGATCTGCATGTGCTGCTGACGCCCAAGGGCCAGCGCGCCTTGCAGAGCCACGCCGTCGCCGCGGTGCTGCGCAAGCGGCTACTGGCCGGGCTGCGCCTGCCGAAGGGTGCCGTCATCAAGGTTGTGGAAGCCCCGCCCGGCCCGCCGGTCCTGGCCACGCTGCTGGCCGAGATCTACGGCCCCAACCAGGCAACGCGGCTGGCCGTCGCGCGCGAGGTCAAGACGCTGTTCAACCAGGTCCCCTATATCGTCGATACCGACGACAGCTGGGGCCATCGCGAGCAACGCCTGAATATCGCCATCGATCAGGACCGGCTGGCGTTCTTCGGCGTCCGTCAGTCCGACGTGTATGACACACTCCAGGATTTATTCGGCGGCGTGCGGGTGGGATACTCCTATCGCGGCGAAGGACGGTTACCGATCGGCATCACGGTCGGGCTGCCCAATCATGCTCTCGACTGGAACCAACAACTGGCCGACACGCCGGTGCCGGCCGACACCGTGCCGGGCAGCAAATCCGTGGTGGAACTCGGCCAGGTCGTGCATGTCACCCGCACCCCTGGCAGCCGCATCCTGTTCCGCCGCGACGGACACAACGCCGACATGGTCACCGGCGAGCTGACCGGCCGGTATGGCGCGCCGATCTACGGGATGCTGGCGGTGGACAAGCTGATCCGCGACCACAACTGGGGCAAGCTGCCGCGCCCGAACATTCGCTTCCGCGGCCAACCTTCCAGCGAAGCCCATCCGTCATTGCTGTGGGATGGGGAATGGGAGATCACTTACGTCACTTTCCGCGACATGGGGGCCGCTTTCATGGTTGCGATCCTGGGCATCTACATCCTGGTGGTGGCACAATTCGGCAGCTTCAAGCTGCCGCTGATCATCCTCACGCCGATTCCGCTGACCCTGATCGGCATCCTGCCGGGACACTGGATCTTCGGCGCTCCGTTCACCGCGACATCGATGATCGGGTTCATCGCGCTGGCCGGGATCATCGTACGCAACTCGATCCTGCTGGTCGATTTCATTCGCCATGGCGCACGGCCGGGGCTTACGTTGCGCGAGGTTCTGTTGGAGGCTGGCGCGATCCGGTTCCGCCCGATCGTGCTGACCGCGGCATCGGCGATGATCGGCGCGGTGGCGATCCTGACCGACCCGATCTTCCAGGGGCTGGCGATCTCGCTGCTGTTCGGGCTGCTATCCT
This sequence comes from Pseudomonadota bacterium, assembly GCA_021826565.1. Next base: position 7,821 of record JAKAZJ010000018.1, read on the forward strand.
CCACCTTGCTGACGGTGCTGGTGATCCCGGCGATCTATGTGGTGCTGCGCGACCCGGACCGGGTGGTGACGCCGCAGCCGGCATAGCCTGGCGGGTTGCACCGGGAACCGTCCCCGGCCTAGCCTTTCGGAAACCCGCGCCGGGAGGCCACCGCATGATCCAGCTGCACGACATCCGCTACGTCCGCCTCGGCACCCGCGATCTTGCCAGCGCCACGCGCTTCGCCACCGAGATCGTCGGCCTGCAGCTTGCCGCCCAGGAAGCCGGCACCGCCTATTTCCGATCCGACCGCGCAGCCATCCGCGGCGATACGCGCGATCACACCCTGGCGTATTTCGAGGGCGATCCCACCGACCACATCATCGGCATCGAGCTGCGCGATCCCGACGATCTCGACGCGCTCGGCGCGGCGCTGGAGCACGAGGGACGCCAGGTCCATCGCGGCACCCGCGCCGAATGCGATGCGCGCCGGACCCGCGATTTCATCGCCGCCACCGATCCCTCCGGCAACCGGATCGAGTTCCTCGCCCGCCCCTACAATACCGGCACTCGCTTCCAGCCGACCCGCGACATCGGCATCGAGAATTTCAGCCATATCGGCCTGTTCAGCACCGATCCCCGCCGCGACACCGCGTTCTGGACGCGCGTCCTGAATGCCCGCGTCTCCGACTGGCTTGGCGAGGCCACGTTCCTGCGCATCAACACGGTCCACCATTCGATCGTGCTGATGCCCTCCACCCGCCCGGGAATCCAGCATATCAACCACCAGGTGGAGGATATCGACGACGTGATGCGTTCGTACTACTGGTTGAAACAACAGGGCGTGAAGATCGTCTATGGCCCTGGCCGGCACCCGATCTCTACCGCGATGATGGTGTATTTCGAAGGCCCGGACGGGATGGTGTGGGAATACTCGGTGGGAGTGAAGCACATCCTGCCCGAGCAGGAAGCCGGCTACCGGCCGCGCCAGTTCACGCTGGACGGCTACAACGCCGACATGTGGGGTTCGTTCCATGAGACCGAGGGCCTGCCGCGCGAACCCGTCGCGGCCAGGCGCATGCGGCTGGTGGTCTGAAATTACCTCGTGCCGGCCTTGTCCGTGCGCGCCGCCAGTTGGTGCCTGAGGCTTTCAACCTCGGCGCGCAACGCCGCCACGTCGTCCGATTGCGCCGCCTCGGGCGCGGGCATATCTTCGGTTCGTTCTGCGCCCGGGGGGCGGTAGAATGGCGCGAACAGGCTCATCGCACGCTCCATCATGGCGATGTTCTGCCGCCCCGCCTCCTCCAGGTTGCCGAACGGGAACAGCGCGCCCATGGATCCCATGGTCTTCTGCACCGCCGCGCGCACCTGCTCCTGCTGGCCGGAAAACGCCGTCATCGCCTGCTCCAGGTAGCCTGGCAGCAGCCCCTGCATCTGACCGCCGTAGAAGCCGATCAGCTGGCGCAGGAACCCAGTCGGCAGCAGGTTCTGCCCGCGCCCTTCCTGTTCCACGATAATCTGGGTCAGCACGCCGCGGGTGATATCCTCCCCGCTTTTCGCGTCATAGACCACGAAATCGCGCCCCTGGCGGACCATCTCGGCCAGGGTATCCAGCGTGATGTAGGACGAGGTTTCCGTGTTATACAGCCGCCGGTTGGCGTATTTCTTCACCACCACCGGGGGCAGGGCGGGTTTCGGCTCCGTCTCGCTGCGGGTCGGCTCGGACATGCTGCCTCCGGAACTGGATGTTGGACCTTAGCATACAGGCGGCGCGCGCTTTGAACAGGATCGACCATGGCCCGGCCAGGGCGAGAGTATGACCGACCCGCCGGACCAAGCCGCGCTGGCCCGCGATTGGATCACCCTGTGGCAGTCCGAACTGACGGCGCTCGCCGCCGACCGCGAGACCCAGGAGGGCTGGGCCGCGCTTGCGTCGCTCTGGGCCGGCGCCGCCGGCGCGGCGCTCGGCGCCATGCCGCGCGCCCGTCCTGCCGATGAACCCGCGCGCCGACGCCCCGGCCCCGCTGCGCCGCCGCGGCCCGCGCCCGCTGCTGCTGCACCTGACGCTCGCGATGCTGAGATCGAACGTCTCCGTCGCCGCATCGCTGAGCTCGAATCCCGCCTCGCCGCCCTGGAGCAGCGTCTTCCCGCTGTCGCCGGAGGCACGCCAGGCGACCGAGGCGTTCGCCGCCGCGCTCCGCGACCCCGCAGTTGAGACCGCGCTCCCCGCCGCCGTGCTGGCCGAGGCCGCGCGTCAGGACGCCGCCCTGATCGCCGGCATCGCCGCCTACCGCCGCCACCCGTATCACCGCGACCTGCCAGACCCGCCCACGATCTGGCAGGAAGGCGCGACTCGTCTGCTGGACTACGGCGCGCCCGCTCCCGCCCGCGATCGCCGCCCCGCGGTGCTGTTCGTCCCCAGCCTGGTCAACCGCGCCTATGTCCTCGATCTCGCTCCGGGCCAGTCGCTGCTGCGCTGGCTCGCAACCCAAGGGGTGCGCCCGCTGCTGCTGGATTGGGGCTGGCCGGAGGCCACCGAGCGCAGCTTTACCCTGACCGACTACATCGCCGGCCGCCTGGAGCGCGCGCTGGCGGCCGCCGGCCGGGTGGTGCTGGCCGGGTATTGCATGGGCGGGTTGCTGGCACTCGCCGCCGCGCTGCGCCAGCCGCGGCTGATCCGGGGTCTCGCGCTGCTTGCCACGCCGTGGGATTTCCATGCCGCCGGGCCCAGCCAGGCCGAGGCGGTCGCGCGCCTGCTGCCGCTGCTGGAACCCGCCCTGGCGCTGCACGCGGCGTTGCCGATCGACGCTTTGCAACTGCTGTTCGCGCTGCTGGACCCGTTCGGAGTAGCCGGGAAATATCGCGGCTTCGCAGCGCTGGACCAGGACAGCCCGCGCGCGCGCCTGTTCGTCGCGCTGGAGGATTGGCTGAATGACGGCGTTCCGCTTGCCGCTCCGGTTGCGCGCGAATGTCTGGCCGGCTGGTATGGCGCCAACACGCCCGGACGCGGCGAATGGCGCGTCGCCGGGCTGGCGGTGGACCCGGGCGCGCTCGCTGCCCCCTGTTTTCTTGCCGCCCCGGGGCGCGACCGGATCGTGCCGCCGGAAAGCGCGTTGGCGCTCGCCCATGCGATCCCGCACGCCACGATCCATACCCCGGCTGCCGGGCATATCGGCATGGTCGCCGGCGCGACCGCGGAACGCGCGCTGTGGGCGCCGTTGGCCGGCTGGATCGCGGGATTGCCGCGCTAGCCGCC
>JAKAZJ010000019.1 GCA_021826565.1 Pseudomonadota bacterium
TGGGGTTGCGGGGGTGGGTGCGGGGGTGGCCGGCGCGGCGCGCCGTGGCGCGGTCCCCGCGAGCCAGCACAGTTCCGCGCCCAGGCGCTGGATGCGGCGCCAGACCGCGTCCAGCAGCGGCCCGCGCGGGAATGTCCATGGCGCCTGGGCGATAAAGCACGCCAGCAGCAGCCGGAAGACGCCGGTGAGGCTGAAGATCGGCGCGGGACAGGTCTCGGCGGTCGACACGGGGTGGGGGCACCGGGGGGAGCGGGCGGGTAGCTATAGGAGGGAAACCCTAATGTGGGGTTAGGATTCCCGGGGCTGGGTAAGAAAAACCTGTCGGCTTGTGTCCCCGGCAGCCCCGACGGGCCGAAGCCTCCCGGTGTCATCCCAACCCGCCGAGAGGCTGACGCGCTGCCAAGCTTGAACCTTCCCGTCATGGCCGGGTCAAGGCCGACCCCATTCGGGAGCGCGCGAGGGCGCCGCGACAGGGGAGCCGCGTGAGGCCGAGACGACGGATCTCGGACTACCGTTCCAGCAATCGCACCAGCCAGTCCGCCGCACCGAACGCGCCGGATTTCGAGACCACCCGCCGCCCGTGCCAGACCCCGCCGCGCAACAGCGAGGTGGGCACGCCCGGGGCCAACTGCCCGTCCACCTCCAGCATCGTCGCCCCCAGCCCATCGCACACCGCGCGCAGCGTGTCGCCGCCGGCCACGGCCAGCACCCCCGGTGGTGCCAGATGGCCCAGCAAGCGGCTGAAAATCCGCGCGATATGTGCCGCCGCCGCGACCCGTGAGGCGCCCGGCGGCACCACCGCCGCCACCGCGGCGCCGCCGGACGCCAGGCGCCGCGCCACCGGTGCCGCGTCCTCGGCATCGCCCCGGGTGATGCGGTGGACGTATTTCCAGGCGGTGGAAAGCTGCGCGACCGAGACCGGATGGTCCGAGCCGATCAGCGCCAGCACCGGTCCCTGCAGCGTTGGGCAGGGAACCGCAGCCGGTCCGGCCAGAGCTCCGGCCAGCCCCGCGCTGCCGCACCACAACACCCGCCCGGCCAGCACGCGGCCCTCGGCCACCACGGCGTCCAGTTCGGCGTCGGTCTCGGCGTCCCACAGGCTGACGCCGGCCGGGGCCGGGTCGCCGGGGCGACAGAGGCGCGGAGCGATCCCCTCGGCGGCAAGGGCGGCGGGGAGATCGACGCCGACATCGCGCCACAAGCCGGCCATGGCGCGGAATTGCCGTCCGCCGGCGGTGACGCGGCCCTGGGCGGGGAAGGCGGGCGCGATCAGGCAATGATCGAAGCTGTCCATGGTGGCGCCAAGCTCAGCCGCAATGTGCCCGCGCAGCAGGCTGTCGATCTTGCGGAACGCCGGATCGGCCTCCTCCAGCACGGGGGCGAGCAGGGCGGCCAGGCGGCGCGCGTCGGCGGCGGCCAGATCGCGCGTTCCGGCATCGATCGCGACCGCGTCAGGCAGAGCGGCAAGGGGGGACCAGAACACCGGGATCGGCCCAGCGACGGGGACGAACGCCGCCGCCGCATCCAGCGCGCCGGTCAGATCGTCGGCGACCAGCCGCGGCGCGGGCATGGCCGCGCCGTCCCGCTCAGTTGAAACATTCCAGCGGCACCACGCTCGGCCCGTCCGTCGCGTAGATATCGCGCGGCGTCATGGCCGCCGCCGGGCTGCGCGGCGCGACCAGGATCGACACGCCGAGCGAACGGGCGAAGCGCTGCGCCACGTCTCCGCGCACCGCGAAATTGACGTTCTCCGCCGCCGACGGTCGCAGCTGCGCCACGCTGATTCCGATCACCTGGCCCGATCCATCCAGCACCGGCCCGCCCGAGTTCCCGGGATTGATCGGCGTCTGCATCTGGAACTGCGCCGGGGCGCCGGCGACCTCGGTGGCGGCGACGAAACCCGACGAAATTTTCAGCTGCGCGCCCAGATCGAAGCTCAGCGGATAGCCGAGCGCGGTCGCGGTCTCCCCGCCGGCCAGGCGCAGATCCGGGTCGCGGAACTGCAACGCCGCGGTGGTCACCCCGTCTTCCTTCAGCACCGCGAGATCGTCGCGCACGTCCTGGCCGATCACGCGCAAGGTCAGCGGCGCGCCGGTATCGCGCAGCACCGCGACCGAGCCGCAGCCATACACGACATGGTTGTTCGTGAGGATGTAGCCGTCATGGGAGATGAAGAAGCCCGAGCCGCGCGACAGCAGCGCCCCCGGCTTGGGTCCGGTCAGATGCACCAGATGGGTCCGGCACAGATCGACATGGCCAAGCTGCTGCGTGACCTCGTTGTCGAACCCGGCGCGCAGGTCGAACACGCATCCCGCGCCGGCGGGCAGCGGGATCGCGGCGGTCGTCTCGGCCGCGACCATCTGGTTGCGGCCCAGCCGGTTCGGTCCCCAGCTGCGCGTGTTCGAAGGCGAGACGAACAGCTTCACCACCGGAACCCGATAATCGTTCGCCACCGTGAGCGCCGGCGTGCCCGCTTCAGGCGCGGTGTTCTGGGTGTGCGTCACGGCGGGGCCGCTGGGGCCGTTGAACGCCTGGCCGCCGATCGCGCAGATATTCACCCGGTAGCGATCCTCCTTCGCACCGGAAACGTAGATCGCGCGCATGTCGTAGTCGCAATGCGGCGCCTGGCCGGGCAGGGGCAGCGCGATATGGGTGCTCTGGCCGGGGCCGAGCGGGGATTGCAGCAGGTTGGGGCCGAAGCTGTTGCTCGGCGCGTTGCTGGGCGAAAGATAGAAGCCGTGCAACGCCGGACCCTTGGCGTTGCGGATCAGCAAGGATGCCGGTGCCGCGGCGGCGTGACCCGGTTGCGGGGCGGCGAACACGGCATCCGAATAGCCACAGACATTCAGCCCAAGCTGGTCGGAGGTGCCGCCATGCTGATAGGTGACGCCAATGTCATAGAGGCAGCCATCCGCCGGCGGCAGGCGGACCATCTGGCGTTGTCCCGGCATGAGGGTCCCGACCAGATGGTTCACCCCGGCGCCGCGCATTCCGGCGCGGCGGAACACGGCGCGCAGGATCGGATCCTGGCCGCGATTGACCACGTAGATGTCGGTCGCGCCCTGGGCGCCCGCTTGTGCTTGCGTAGTTGGCCCCGGGGCTGGCGTCGGGGCGGGGGCTGCCGCCGCGGCTGCGGTGGTTTCCGGGCCGACGAAGCTCTGCTCGTCCAGCGCACACAGATTCACCCCCTGGCGGTATTCCCGCTGGCCGCCCTGGTAATACGCTTCCATATCGAAAACACAATAATTCGGGCTGACCGCGATCCGCGCCGTCTGCCCCTTGGTCAGCGTGCCGGTCAGCCGGTTCGGTCCCAGCGAAACCCCCGGCGGCGCCATCGGGATCACGTAGAACCCGGCGATCGGCAGGTTGCCCAGATTCTTGACCGTGACATGACGATCGCCGCCGGCGGGCGGCGGGGTCGGACCCGCGAACGTGGTGGAGCCGAAGGCGCAGATATCGAGATTGAGCTTGTCGGCATGAGCGCCGCCGGCAAAGGTGACATAGACATCGTGCTGGCAGCCATCGGCGGGGTTGAGGTGGATCACCTGGCGCTGGTCGCGCCCGAGCTGACCGGACAGCACATCGGCGCCCCAGTTGGTGGTCCCGGGACGGCGGAAATACGCGGCGACGATCGGCGTGTCGCCGGCGTTGACGACCGCAATATTGTAGCGTCCCGTCACCGGTTGCGATCGCGCCGCGCCGGGCGATGCGAACATGGCCAGCACCGCCAGCGCGAGCGGCGCGACCAGACGGATAATACGAGACGGGGGCGTCATGGGGCGGCTCCGGAATAAACGCGCGTCGGCCACGAAACACTGCGCCGGACGCGCCCGGGCCGTCAATCTTGTTGCGGGCTATGGTCACGTCCCGCAACGGCCGCGGGCACGCGGTCCGTGATGCCCGCGCGTTTTTTTTGATTCTGCGCAGCCCGTGCCGTCGCCGGACGGGCCGGCGCAGCGCGGCGCGCGCGGATTATGCCGCCAGGGTGCGGTTGGAGTCCTCGAACAACTGGCGTGCCTTGGCGGTGTCGTACGGGCGTTCGGTCAGCGCCTCGGCATCCCACTCGCTGCGTTCCTGTTTGAAGAAATCGCCGCCATACACATGGATCGCCCCGGTCAGGCGCGGGATCGGGTTCAGCACCGAATGGATGATATCGCGACCCAGCGGGATCGCATCGCGCACCTCGCACGAGCGCGCGCCGGCGGCTTCCACCCGTCCGTCGGGGCGGCGGCGCCAGAAGATGTTGTCCTCGCGCCCGGTATAGATGCCGATCACCGCCCACATGCGGTGATCATGCGGCATGATCGACATCGACGGCCCCCAGACCAGGTTGATGATCGTGAGCGTCTTCGAGCGATGCAGCGGGTAGATCCCGGCGCGCGTCGGTTCGCCCAGCCGGGCCAGCACAGCGGCCGGATCGGCGACGGCGGCGGCGGTGACATCGCGCACCGCGGTGTGATCGGGGTTCGCCGCCACCGCGGCCTCGCAATCGGCGATGAAGCGGTCCAGGTCGAACATCGGGTTTTCACTCCGGTCGGGGGGAGGGAAGGCTAGCGCGTTTCCCGCCGGGGTCAAAGCGGAGTTTGTTCTTCCCCGCCCTGCTCCGCCCGCCACAGATTATGCCGCGCCGCCGCGCGCCGCAGCGGATCCGCCGGCCCGGTGAAATGGGACAGGGCGTCGCGGTACAACGCCACCGCTTCGGCCCGGCCGGCACCGCCCAGCGCCAGCAGCGCATTGGCCAGGTTGGTCTCCGCGGTGGCGCGCTGGCGGCCGGCCTCCGGAGCGCCGGCCAGGGCCACGCGCCCGGCCGCCACGGCCTCGGCCAGCAGCGCCTTGTCGTCGTTCGGCTCGCCCAGAAGGCGCAGCGTGTGGCAGAGATTCTCGGCTGCCAGCGCGGCCTCGGCGGTGGGCGCGGCGATCGCGGCGAAACCGGCGCGGGCGTCGCGCAGCGTGTTGGCGGCCTCGATCAGCAGGCTGCGTTCATTCATGACGCCGGCCAGCATGGTCAGGACCGCGCCGCGGTTGCGCAACATTCTGGCCTGGTTCAACGGATCGTCGAACCCGGCCGCTTCATAGGCTTCCAGCGCCGCGCCCAGCGCCTCCGCGTCCCCGGTGCGCTCACCCAGCACCGCCAGCGCCGCCCCCAGCGTGGCGCTGGCGCGCGGGCCGGGGATCGCCTCCCGCGCCAAGGTCACCGCGGCATCCAGCGCGTCCAGATCGTCGGTCAGGGCGCCGAGCGCGCGCAGCGCGGCCGATAACGGCAGGGCAATCGCGGCCTGGCGGGCGCGCGGGATCTCGCGCAGCAGGGCCACCGCCGCGGCCGCCAGCGCCGGATCGCCCTCGGCCTCGGCGCGCAGGCGCAGCGCCTCGGCCGCGGCGATCGGGTCGTCGGACATCAGGCTTCGGCGCGCAACTCGGCGAAAACGCGGCTGGCGGCCAGCAATGCCTCACGCACCAACGGCGCGCCGATATAGCCGGCGAGATGCAGGATCGCTTCCGCCAGTTCATCTTCCGACCAGCCCTGGTTGCGGGCCATGCGCAGATGGATCGCGAGTTCCGCCTCGCGGCCCATGACGGTGTCGGAGACGACCACGATCAGGGTGCGGGTCTTCAGGTCCAGGCCGGCGCGGTTCCAGAGCGTGCCGAAGATGGTTTCTGTTGTGACCTCAGCGAATTTCTGCATGATCGGATCGGCATACACAGTGCCGTTCAGGCGATCGGCGTAGGCTTCGCCCATCAACTTGCGGCGCATCGCGCGGCCGGCGACGGCGCGGGGGGAGTCGGACATGGCGGTTCCTCCGGGTTCTGGTTCGCCCGAGTATCGGCGGCGGGGGGGCTTCCGGCAACCCGGCGCCGCTACCCCCGATCTACACGGAGATGCGGATCGCCGAGGGCTTCAAAGCGGATCTCGTGGTCGCCAGTACGGTTCGACTCGACAAAACCCAGGAGTGTCGCCCGGTGTCGCATCAGGTCGGCGCCCCTGCGGGGCTGCCAGTCTGTTATCCGCAGTCCGCTCGACCGAGGCTGTCCAGGGGCTCGGAAAAGCGGCCCGCCGCGGATGATGACCGGGCGCGGTCGGTGGGCCGCTGCCCCTTCGTTACGCCGCCGCGCGCACCGCATCCGGCCGCAGCAGCGCGACCAGCGCGTCCACCAGCCGCTCCATCATCGCGTCCGTATGCAGGGGTGTCGGCGTGAACCGCAGCCGTTCCTCGCCGCGGGGCACCGTGGGGTAGTTGATCGGCGTGGCGTACATCCCGTACTCCGCCAGCAGCCGGCGGCTGATTTCCTTGCACCGCGCCGCCTCCCCCACATGCAGCGGCACGATATGGCTGGCCGACGGGATGCGCGGCAGGCCGGCGGCGTCGAAACGCGATTTCAGCGCCTCCGCCCGCTCGAACAGCCGGGCGCGTCGGGCCATGTCGCCGCGCACATGGCGCACCGCGGCCAGCGCGGCGGCGGCCAGCATCGGCGGCAACGAGGTCGTGAAGATGAACCCCGCAGCCGAAGAGCGGATATAGTCGATCACCGTCTCATCCGCGGCGATATAGCCGCCGTGACAGCCGAAGCCCTTGGCCAGCGTGCCCTCGATCAGATCCACGCGGCGGGCCACGCCGTCCCGTTCCGACACGCCCCCGCCCTGCGGTCCGTACAGGCCGACGGCATGGACCTCGTCCAGATAGGTCAGCGCGCCGTACCGTTGGGCCAGATCGCAGATCGCGCCGATCGGGGAGATATCGGCATCCATGGAATAGACGGATTCGAACGCAATCAGCTTCGGCGCGGCGGGCGGCGCGGCGGCCAGCAGCGCCTCCAGATGCGCCACGTCGTTGTGGCGGAAAATCTGCACCTCGGCCTTCGATCCCTTGATGCCGGCGATCATCGATGCATGGTTCTTCGCGTCCGAGAATGCGATGAACCCGGGCAGCGCATTCAGGATCGTGGACAAGCCTGCCTGGTTGGACACGAAGCCGGAGGTGAACAGCAGCGCCCGTTCCTTGCCGTGTAGATCGGCGAGCTCGGCCTCCAGCGCGTCATGCGCTGGGCTGGTGCCGCCGATATTGCGCGTGCCCCCGGCGCCGGCGCCCATCGCCCGCGCGGCGGTGCAGGCGGCTTCGACCACCACCGGATGCCCGCCCATCGCCAGGTAGTCGTTGGAGGACCAGACCAGGACCTCGGAGCCGTCGGCGCGGCGATAGACCGGGAAGCCATCGGCCTGCTTGTAAAGCGGGGTGAACTCGCGGTACCGCCCCTGGGCGCGGATTTCGGCTAGGGCCTGGCGGCAATGGGCGTGGAACTTGTGCATGTTGGGTCCGGGGCGGGGCGATGCGCGATGGTTGCGTGATTTACGCCCCCCCGCCGCCGGCCGGCAATGCGCAGAAACCCGTATGGACGGGATTTCAGCCGGGGTGGATCAATCCAGCAGCCACGCCGCCCCCGCCGCCTGCGCGATCTGGCGCACCTGGCCGAGCAGTCCGGCGCCCACCGGGATCCCCTCGGCCATGCGCCGCGCCGCGTGGGCGCGCTGCGGGTCGCCCGCCACCAGCACCGGCTGCGCCGGGTCGGTCGGCGTCGTGGCGCGCAGGTCGGTGCAGAACCGCGCGACATCGGACTGGAACTCGGTCGGGTCGCGGAACAAGCCGGGATCGATCGCCAGGAAGAAATGGCCGATATCCATCCCCTGCGGCTTCTTGGTGTGCTGCGGGTCGGTGATCAGCGTCGCCCCCGACAGGCACGCGGCCAGGATGTTCACCATCACCGCCAGGCCGTACCCTTTGTAGCTGCTGCTCTCGGGCGCGCCGCCGAGCGAGGTCAGGCTGCCGCCCTTGGACACGATCAGCGGATCGTCGGAGGGCCGCCCGTCCGGCCCCAGCACCCAGCCGGGCGGTGCCGGCAGGCCCTCGTTCGCCTTGTTGCGGATCCGCCCCGCGGCGACGGTGGTGGTCGCCATGTCCAGCAGGAACGGCCGCCCGTCGGCCGAGGGGGCGGCGAAGGACCACGGGTCCGTTCCCAGCCGCGGCTGTCGCCCAAAAGTGGGCGCCACCTGGATGCCGGAGGCGGAGGTGCACGCCATGCCCAAGAACCCCGCATCCGCCGCCATCAGCGTGTAATATCCGCAGGCCGCGAAATGCGCCGAGTTCCGCACCACCACCGCCGCCATGCCGGACGCGCGCGCCTTCGCGATCGCGGTCTTCATCGCGAAATGCGCCGGCACATGACCAAGACCGCCGCCGGCATCGATCAGGGCGGACACCGGCGACTGGCGCAGCAGCGTCGGCTCGGCATCGATCTTTACCCGCCCGTTGCGGCGCAGCCGGTCGTAGCCCGGCAACATCGACAGGCCGTGGCTATCGACGCCGTGCAGGTCGGCCCAGGACAGGATTTCGGCGGTGATCTCGGCGTTCGACTCGGGCATGCCCCAGCCGAGCAGGATGGATTTGATCTGCGCGCGATGGGCGGCATAGGGCGCCGGCATGACGGATCCTCCTTCGATTGGCGGGCCGGTGCCGGGTGGCAAACTGGGACACGACCGATTGCTGCGTCAGTCTTGCGCATCGGAGATGCCTCGGGCAAGGGTGGCGGGTGGAGCGGAGGGGCGCATGGCCGAGGCGGAGGCATTGCTGGCGGCACGGTTCGGCGCGGGAGCACCGGCCGTGACCGGCGCGGTGGCCGACGGCGTGGCGGCGCTGCTCGACCGGCGCGTGGCGCGGCGCTATCGCGACCAGCCGGTGCCGGAGCCGCTGCTGGATCTGCTGCTGGCCGCGGCGCAATCGGCCCCGGCCAAGTCCGACCTGCAACAATATTCCGTGGTGGTGCTGCGCGATCCGGCGAAGCTCAAGCGGATCGCCGACTGGATCGGCACCATGGACTGGATCGCGTCCGCTCCGGTGTTGTTGATCTGGTGCGGGGATATGCGCCGTGGCCAGCGTCTGTGCGAGCGGCACGGAATGCCCCATGCCAACAACAACCTGGACACGTTCCTCAACACCGCGGTGGACGCCACGTTGGCGATGGGCGGTTTCATCGCCGCGGCCGAGGCGGTGGGGCTGGGGACCTGCCCGATCAGCTATGTGCGGAACCATAACGAAAAAATCGCGCCGCTGCTGGGTCTGCCGCACGGCGTGTATCCGGTGGCCGGCCTGACCCTGGGCTGGCCCGCATTCCGCCGCCCGGTGTCGATGCGCCTGCCGCCGGCGGTGGTGGTGCATCGGGAACGCTACGACGACGCCGCCCTGTCCGAACAGATCGCCGCCTACGACGAGCGCCGCCAGGCGCGCGAGCCGCTGGCCGCCGCCGGCCTCAAGAACAACGACGTCTATCCGCCGCGCGACGGCGTGGGCTGGAGCGAGAACGTCGCCCGCCAGCTGTCCGTCCCGGAACGCTACGGTTTCAGCGCCTGGCTGCGCACGAGGGGATTCGATCTTGCCTGACGATGCCGTCCGCCGTCCCGCCGTGCGCGCCCGTCACGCCGCCAGCCTGGTCGTTCTTCGCGACGAGCGGGAATTGCTGATGGGGCTGCGCGGTGCGCGCCACCGCTTCATGCCCAACAAGCTGGTGTTCCCGGGCGGCGCGGTGGATCGCGCGGACCTGACCGCACCCGTCGCCGGTCCGCTGCCCGCCGCCACGCGCGCGGCGCTGGAACGCGCGGCCAATCCGGCGTTGGCGCACGGGCTGGCGGTCGCCGCGGCGCGCGAACTGGAGGAGGAGACCGGGCTTACCCTGGGCAATCCCCCCGCGCTCGGTCGGGTGCATTATCTGTGCCGGATGGTCACGCCGCCGGAGAACCCGATCCGCTTCAACGCCCGTTTCCTGCTGGTCGATGCGAGCGAGGTGTCCGGCACCCTGGCCGGTTCGGGCGAGCTTGAGGAGTTGCGGTTTTTCGCCATCGACGAAGCGCTGGGCTACGACCTCGCCGAGCCGCAGCGGCGCGTGATCGAACGGCTCAAGGCGTGGCTGGCGATGACGCCGGCCGAGCGCGACGCCCAGCGCCACCTGCCGGTGTTCCGCCGCCGCCGCTGGGCGGACGAGTAACCGCCCCTTGAGCGGATCACGGTTTCGGCATACGCCCCCACCGCGGGGAGACCGACGCAAGTTTAAGCAACCGAATACAGGAGACAAACCATGAACCGAATTCGCCATCAATCCGATCTGGCCCGGCGCCAGGCATTGCAACTCGGCCTTGGCGCCGCCGGCGGGCTGCTGGTGCCCGGCCTGTTCGCCGATCTCGCGCGCGCGGCCGAAGCCCCGCTTGGCACCTATCCCGCCGGGACGGACGGGGCGTCGGTGTTCGTGGGCGTCACCAGCCCGCTGACCGGCCCCTATTCGGCCGACGGCAAGGACCATGTGAAGGGCTACGAACTCGCCTTCGCCGAGATCAACGAAGGCGGCGCCAACGCCAAGGCCTGGGGTCTCAAGGGCAAGGGCGTGCTGGGCAAGCAGATCAAATACGGCGTGGCCGATTCCGAGCTGAAGCCCAATGTCGCGGTGCAGGCGCAGACGCAGTTCATCGAGCGCGACAAGGCGATCATGATCACCGGCTGCGTGTCCTCGGCCGAGGCGGTGGCGGTGGAGGAACTGGCGCAGCGCGAGCACGTGCTGAACATGGTGGGCGCTTCGGGTGCGAACGCCACCACGGGGCATGATTGCCAGCGCTTCGGGTTCCGTTCCCAGCCTTCCGCCTACATGGCGTGCAAGGCGCTGGCGCCGATCGTCGCGCAGCATTACGGGCGCGGCAAGAAAGTGGCGTATCTGGTGCCGGACTATAATTACGGCCATTCCGTGTTCCGTTCCTTCGCAGAATTCACCAAGCCGTACGGCTGGACCACGGCGGCGAAGGTGGTGATTCCGCTGGCCACGTCCGATTACAGCTCGGCGCTGCTGAATATCGCCAATTCCGGCGCCGACATCTTCGTCAACATCGAGTTCGCAGCCCAGGCGGTGAACTCCACCAAGCAGGGCGCGCAGTTCGGCATCTTCAAGAAGATGCAGATGATCGTGCCGAACATCTCCTCGTTCCAGGGGCAGGAGACCGGCGCGCAGCT
>JAKAZJ010000020.1 GCA_021826565.1 Pseudomonadota bacterium
TCCGATCTCCTCGACTGCCCGTACCCGGCCGAGCACGCGGCGCTGCAAGCCCGCATCGCCACAGCCGGCGCGGTGGTGGCCGAGGCGGCGCTCGGCACGTCCCCGCAGGCGCGGCATTTCCCGCGCCGCAACCGCATCATCGCCGGTTTGGCGCTGGGCGTGGTGGTGATCGAAGCCGCGCTGCGCTCGGGCAGCCTGATCACCGCAAATCTGGCGCAAGACGCCGGGCGGGAGATTTTTGCCGTCCCCGGCTCGCCGTTGGACCCGCGCGCGCGGGGGTCCAACGACCTGATCCGCCAGGGCGCGCATCTGACCGAAACCGCCGCCGATGTGATCGACAACCTGCCCGATCACCCCGGGCGCGAAGGCCTGGCGCGCGCGCCCTTGTTCGCCCGCGGCGCCCCGCCGGCCGTCCCTGACGCCGTGCCCGAGCCGCCCGATCCGGCACCCGGAGCGGTCGCGGAGGCACGCGACCAGGTGGCGGCCCTGCTCGGCCCGGCGCCGACGGCGGTTGACGATCTGCTGCGCCGCTGCCAGTTGTCTGCGCCCGCCGTGCTGGCGGCGCTGCTGGAGCTGGAACTCGCCGGACGGATCGAAACCCTGCCCGGGCAGCGTGTCGCGCTGCTCGGCGCCCCGTAAGCCCCCCGACGCACAGGACAAAATGACCGACGTCGTCGTCGTCGAATCTCCCGCCAAGGCGAAGACCATCAACCGCTACCTCGGTGATAAATTCACCGTGCTGGCAAGTTTCGGCCATGTCCGGGACCTGCCGCCCAAGGACGGATCGGTCCGCCCGGACCAGGATTTCGCCATGGACTGGGAAGCGGATGAACGCGGCCAGCGCCAGGTCGGCGCCATCGTCCGCGCGCTCAAGGGCGCCCACACTTTGTACCTAGCGACCGACCCGGACCGGGAAGGCGAGGCGATCTCGTGGCACGTCAAGGCGATGCTGGCCGAGAAACATGCGCTCAAGGGCATCGACGTCCGCCGCGTCACCTTCAACGAAATCACCCGCACCGCCGTCCGCACCGCGATGGCGAACCCGCGCGACCTCGACCAGCCGCTGATCGAAGCCTACCTGGCCCGCCGCGCGCTGGATTACCTGGTAGGTTTCACCCTGTCCCCGGTGTTGTGGCGCAAGCTGCCCGGCAGCCGCAGCGCCGGGCGGGTGCAGTCGGTCGCGCTGCGCCTGATCTGCGACCGCGAGGCGGAGATCGAGGCGTTCCGCGCCCGCGAATACTGGACCGTGGAAGCCAGTTTCACGACCCCGGCCGGCGCGCCGTTCACCGCGCGGCTGACGCATCTGGACGGCAAGCGGCTGGATCAGTTCGACCTGAACACCGAAGCCCTCGCGACCCGCGCCAAAGCGGCGGTGGAGGCGGGTCAGTTCACCGTCGGCACGGTCGAACGCCGCCGCGTCCGCCGCAATCCGCCGGCGCCCTTCACCACCTCGACCTTGCAGCAGGAAGCGTCGCGCAAGCTTGGCTTCGGCGCCCAGCAGACCATGCGCGTGGCGCAGCAGCTATATGAAGGTGTCGATCTGGACGGTGAGACCCAGGGGCTGATCACCTATATGCGCACCGACGGCGTGCAGATGGCGCGCGAGGCGATCGAAGCCATTCGCGGCCATGTGCGCACCGGCTTCGGCCCCGACTATCTGCCCGCCGCACCGCGCGAATACACCGCCAAGGCGAAGAACGCGCAGGAAGCGCACGAGGCGATCCGCCCCACCGATGTCGCGCGCGAACCGGACTCGGTGGCGCGCTTCCTGACCCCGGACCAACGGCGGCTGTACGATCTGGTGTGGAAGCGCGCGGTCGCCTCGCAGATGGCCTCCGCCGAGCTCGATCAGGTCAGCGTGGACGTCACCGATGGCCGCGGCCTCACGCTGCGCGCCACCGGATCGATCGTCGCGTTCGATGGGTTCCTGAAGCTCTACCGCGAGGACCGCGACGACGACGCCGAGGACGAGGAATCCCGGATGCTGCCGCCGATGGCCGCGGCGGACCCGCTGCGCCGCGGCGCGGTCGCGGCCGAGCAGCATTTCACCCAGCCGCCGCCGCGCTATTCGGAAGCCTCGCTGGTGAAGAAGATGGAGGAGTTGGGGATCGGCCGGCCGTCCACCTACGCCTCCATCCTGACCGTGCTGCAGGACCGCAACTACGTGCGCCTGGACAAGCGCCGCTTCATCCCAGAGGACCGCGGCCGGCTGGTCACCGCGTTCCTGGTGAGCTTCTTCGAGCATTACGTGGAAGCCGGCTTCACCGCCGGGCTGGAAGAACAGCTCGATCAGATCGCCGAGGGCAATGCCGACTGGCGCGCGGTGATGCGCGCGTTCTGGGACGGTTTCTCGCACGCCGTCGATCAGACCAAGGAACTCAAGATCAGCGACGTGATTGCGGCGCTGGACCGCGATCTGGGACCGCATTTCTTCCCCGCGCGCGCGGACGGGTCCGACCCGCGCTCGTGCCAGGCCTGCGGGACCGGGCGGCTCGGGCTGAAACTGGGGCGCTACGGCAGCTTCATCGGCTGTTCCAACTATCCGACCTGCCAGTACACGCGGCGGCTGGCGATCGAGGCGGGCGACGAAACCGGTGCCACGCTGAAGGAGGGGATGCGCGAACTCGGCCACCATCCCGACACCGGCGAGGCGATCACGGTCCGCCGCGGCCCGTACGGCGTCTATGTGCAGCAGGGCGAAGCCAACACCGAGGACAAGAAGGCGCCCAAGCCGCGCCGCACCTCGCTGCCGCGCGGGGTGGACGGGGACACGCTGACCTTGGATCAGGCGATTGCGCTGCTGGGCCTGCCGCGGCTGATCGGGGCGCATCCCGAGACCGGGCTGCCGATCGAGGCCGGGATCGGCCGGTTCGGACCCTATGTGCGGATGGGCGCGGTGTACGGATCCCTGGACCGCGACGATGACGTGCTGGCGGTCGGGATCAACCGGGCGGTGGACTTGCTGGCGAAGAAGCTGGCCAGCGTGCGGGCGATGGGCGCGCATCCGAAAGACGCGGCGCCGGTCACGATCCGCAAGGGGCGGTTCGGGCCCTATGTCCAGCACGGCCAGACGGTGGCGAATCTGCCGCGCGGCGTGCCGATGGAGGATGTCACGCTGGCGGAAGCCGTGGCGTTGCTGACCGAGAAGGGCAAGACGCTGAAGCCGCGCGGGGCAGCCGGGCGCAAGGGCGCGGGCAAGAAGAAGGCCGCCGGGAAAAGCACCGGGGCCGCGGCGCCGGAGGCTCCGGCGCCACGCAAGCAGGCTGGGCCGAAGCGGGCCGCGCCGGCGAAAAAGAAGGCGGCGGGGAAGAAGAAGGCACCGGCCAAAGCGCGACGCAAGACCGCGGGGTAGGAGCCGCCGTATCCCCGATCCTGCCCGCACGGCGCCACTCCGCGACGTGCCCGCACAGGTTTCTCCGCCGGGCCGGCCTTGCCGCTGGCGGGACGCTCTGCTAGACGCCGCAATTCCCGTATTTGACCACCGTGTGACAGTCCTTACCGGCCCGGCCGGCGGCCCCTGTCGCCAGGACCCAAGGGCAGACCATGGCCGTACCGAAGCGAAAGACCTCTCCCTCACGCGCGGGGATGCGCCGCAGCCACCAGGCGCTGCGCGCGGAAGCGCACGCCGAATGCCCGAATTGCGGGGATTTCAAGCGTCCGCACCACATCTGCTCCCATTGCGGCTACTACGACGGGCGGGAAGTCGCCCCCGCCGGGGATGGCCTCAAGGGCGTCGTCCGCACCTGACCCGGCGCCACGGCGAGGGGGGCGGCGTGCGTGGAACCGAAACGTGACCGAGCGCTTCACCCTGGCGATCGATGCCATGGGCGGCGATCATGCGCCCGAGATGGTGCTGCGCGGGCTTGATCTGGCCGCAGAACGCCATCCCGGCGCGCGTTTCCTGCTGGTCGGCGATCAGGCCCGCTTGACCCCGCTTCTGGTCGGGCTACGCCGCGCCGCCGCCGCCTGCACCATCCGTCACGCGCCCCATATAGTCGGCAACGACATGAAGCCCACCGCGGCGCTGCGAATGCGCGGCACGTCCATGCGCGTCGCGATCGACGCGGTCGCGTCCGGCGAAGCCGAGGGCGTGGTTTCGGCCGGCAATACCGGCGCGCTGCTCGCGCTGGCGAAAATCGTCATCAAGACCCTGCCGGGAATCGACCGCCCGGCGATGGCCGCGATCGCCCCCTCGGCGCGCGGCGACGTGGTGATGCTGGACCTGGGTGCAAACGTGGCGTGCGACGCGCGCAACCTGGTGGAGTTCGCGGTCATGGGCGATGCGTTCGCCCGCGCGGTACTCGGCTTGCCGTCACCGTCGATCGGGCTGCTGAACGTGGGCGCCGAGGAGCTCAAAGGCGATGACCGCGTGCGTGAAGCGGCGGAAGTACTGCGCGCCTCGCCGCTGGCGTCGCAGTTCTACGGCTTCGTCGAAGGCCATGATCTGACCGCCGGCACCACCGATGTGATCGTGACGGATGGTTTCACCGGCAATGTCGCCTTGAAAACCGCCGAAGGCGCGTTGAAGCTGGTCAGCGATATGTTGCGCATGGTGTTCCGCTCCTCGCTGATGGCGAAGCTTGCGTATCTGCTCGCCCGGCCGGCGCTGGAGCGGCTGCGGGAGTGGCTGGACCCGCGCCGCTACAACGGCGCGGTGATGCTGGGGCTGAACGGTGTGGTGGTGAAGTCGCATGGCGGCACCGATGCGGAAGGCTTCGCCCACGCCGTGGATGTAGCAATGGACATGGTGGTGCACCGGTTCAATGATCGGATTCGCGAGGGGCTGGCGCGAGTCGCGGAAGCCGGGGCGTTTCCCGGGCGCGGCGGTGCCGCCCGCCTCACCGCTGCCTTGTGACCCCCCGAGACCCAAGGACCGCACCGATGCCTCCCCGTTCCCTGCTGGCCGGCGTCGGCGCCTATCTGCCCGAGCGGATCGTGACCAACGACGAACTGGCGGCGCGGCTGGAGACCTCCGACGCCTGGATCCGCGAGCGCACCGGCATCGGCCAGCGCCACATCGCCGCGCCGCACGAGACCTGCGCCTATATGGCGACCGCGGCGGCGCGTGCCGCGCTCGCTCAGGCCGGCGCCGAACCCGGCGAAGTGGACGCGATCCTGCTGGCCACCGCCACGCCCGACCAGGCGTTCCCGGCCACGGCGTTGCGCGTGCAAGCGGCCCTCGGCGTGCCAGGTGGGTTCGGGTTCGACCTGTCCGCCGCCTGCGCCGGGTTCATCTACGGCTTGTCGGTCGCGGACGCGATGATCCGCGCGGGCCAGGCGCGCGGCGTGCTGGTCATCGGCTCCGAAGTCTATTCGCGCATCATGGACTGGACCGATCGCGGCACCTGCGTGCTGTTCGGCGACGGGGCGGGCGCGGTGTTCCTGCGCGCGGGCGCGGGCAGCGGCTCGATCGATCGGGGCGTGCTGTCCACGCATCTGCACGCCCAGGGCAGCCTGGGCGATATCCTGTATGTGGACGGCGCCGTCGGCCGGCGCGACCTACCCGGCACGCTGGTGATGAATGGGCGCGAAGTGTTCCGCCATGCCGTGGTCCGCCTGTCCGAAGCGGTCGATGAGGCGCTGGCCGCCAATGGCCTGACCCGGCGCGATGTCGATTGGCTGGTGCCGCACCAGGCCAATGCGCGGATCATCGAGGCGATGGGCAAACGTCTGGGCCTCGCCTCGGAACGGGTGGTGATGACCGTGGAGCGGCACGCCAACACGTCTGCCGCATCGGTGCCGTTGGCCCTGGCCGAGGCGGTGGGCGACGGCCGCATCCGGCCCGGCGACCTGGTGCTGCTGGAGGCGCTGGGGGGCGGGCTAACCTGGGGCTCGGCGCTGGTGCGGATGTAGCATCCGGGCCTGCCCAGGACGCGCTGCGCGGCATCTTCCAGACCCTATCGCCCAGCGCCGGTGCCGATCGCCGGTGCCGATCGCCGGTGCCGATCATGGCCGCCGCAATCAGACCGTCTTGAGAAACTCCACCAGCTTGATCCCCGCAGTCGGCTTGTCGGTCTGGTCCAGCGCGGCCAGTTCAGCCGCCAGCCGGTCCATCGCCGCCTCATAGATCTGGCGCTCCGAGAAGCTCTGGTCCGGCTGGCCGGAGTTGCGGTGCAGGTCGCGTACGACTTCCGCGATCGCCAGCGGGTCGCCGGAGTTGATCTTGGCCTCATACTCCTGCGCCCGGCGCGACCACATGGTGCGCTTGATCCGCGCGCGGCCCCGCAACACCGTCATCGCCTCGTTGAACAGGTCGCGGGAGGCGAGCTTGCGCAGGCCCGCGGTGCGCGCCTTGGCGACCGGCACCCGCAAGGTCATGCGGTTTTCCTCGAAGGTGATGTGGATCAGCTCCAGCTTGTGGCCGGCGATCTCCTCGGTGGCGATACGCTCGACCTTGCCGACGCCGTGCGTGGGATAGACGACGTAATCGCCTTCCACGAAAATCTCGGCCTTGGCGAGCGGACGCGGCGGCGGCGTGGGGCGGCCGTTGGCCAGCGGCGGGCGCGGCGCGGCGGCCGGGGTCGGCGTATAGGCCGGAGCAGCGGCGGGGGCCGGAGCAGCGGCGGGGGCGAGGACCGCGGCAGGAGCCTGGACCGGCGCAGCAGCCGGGGTCGGGGCCGGGGCCTGGGCGGGCGCGGCGAGGCCGGGCGCCTTCACCGGCGCGGCCACGACCGCGGGCGCCGCAGCGACGGCAGGCGGCTTGACGACCGCGGATTTCACCGGCGCCGGCTTGGCGGCTTCGGTTTTTACCACGGCGGGCTTGGCCGGCGGCGACGGCTTCGTGACCTCAGCCTTGACCGACGCGGCTTTGGCGGGCGCCGGCTTGGCCGGCGGCGGCGCGGATTTCGCGCTCAGCTTTGCCATCGCCAAGCCATCCGCAGCCGCTTTGGCCTGCGGGCGCGGCGCGGCCTTCACCGACGCCTGCACGGACACCCGCACGGGCGCCTTCACGGGCGCTTTCACGGGTGCTTTCAGGGGCGCTTTCACGGGCACCTTCGCCGACGCCGTCAGGGGCGCCTTCACGGCCGGGGCCGCCGGCGTCTTTCGGTTCGCCGGTCCCGGCTTGGCAGCACTTGCCTTCATGCCTGACATCTCACTCAAAACTCCGATCCGCGCGCGCGCCATGCCTCGCGACATCGCTGCGCCGGATCTGCTTGCCTCGGAACAATGACAACCCCGCCCGGCCGCATGGCGCGCCCGGACCGGCTGGCGATTTCCTGTCATATAGCACGCCACACGCCGATCGTCATGGGGGCTTCGTTGACAACGCCCCGGCAAACGCTCTACCCCCCGCCGCACCGGAGGGGTGCCCGAGAGGCTAAAGGGGACGGACTGTAAATCCGTTGGCGCACGCCTACGTTGGTTCGAATCCAACCCCCTCCACCACGCCGCCTCGCCCGCCCTCCCGCCTGTCGCAGGATCATGCAAATCGGCCGCTCCGACCCCGCGCCGCATAGCGGCGACTGACGCGGCCATGCGACGGCATCACCAGATGATTCTGCTGCTGGTCGTGGCCGCGCTCGCGGTGGCGCTGTGGCAAAGCGGCCTGGCGCACGAACTCACCTGGGCCGCGCTGGGCCGTCACCAAGCCGCTTTGCGCGCCCTCGTCGCCGCGCATCCGCTGGCCGCCCCGGCGGTGTTCGTCGCGGCGTACGCGCTGATGGTGGCGTTCTCGATCCCGGAATCGGCACTGGCGACGGTGGCTAGCGGGTTGTTGTTCGGCGCCTGGTTCGGCGGCGCGCTGGCGGTGATCGGCGCCTCGTTGGGCGCGGTCCTGCTGTTCCTGATCGCGCGCACCGCGCTGGCGGGCTTCATGGCGCGACGCGCGCAGCACTTGCTGGGCCGCATCCGCCCCGGCCTGGAACGCGACGGTTTCAGCTACCTGCTGGCGCTGCGGCTGCTGCCGATCGTGCCGTTCTGGCTGGTGAACCTGGGCGCGGCGCTGTGCGGGATGCGGCTGTTCCCATACGCCCTGGCCACCCTGATCGGGATCATTCCGACCACCCTGGTGTTTGCCTGGATCGGCGCCGGCCTCAGCGAGGTCTTGGCGGCGGGGGGGCGGCCCAATCTGGCGCTGGTGTTCTCCCCCACCATCCTGGGGCCGCTGCTCGCGCTGGCGGCGCTGTCGGTGGCGCCGGTGGTGTGGCGCAAACTGCGCGGGCTGTGACCAGGAACGGAGCCACCGAGCGGTTCGATCTGGCGGTGATCGGCGCCGGCGCGGGGGGATTATCGGTCACGGCGGTCGCGGCGCGGCTCGGCCTGCGCGTGGCGCTGATCGAGCGCGACCGGATGGGCGGGGATTGCCTCAACACCGGCTGCGTGCCGTCCAAGGCCTTGTTGGCCGCCGCCCATGCCGCCCGCGCGGCCCGCGACGCGGCGCGGTTCGGCGTGCTGCTGGACACGCCGCGGATCGACTGGACCCGGCTGCGCGCGCATGTCGCAGGCGTGGTGGCCGCGATCGCCCCGGCGGATTCCGCCGCCCGTTACCGCGCGCTGGGCGCCGAGGTGATCGCGGGCGAGGCGCGCTTCCTGGACCCGACGACGCTGGCGGTCGGCGCCCGCCGCCTGACCGCGCGGCGGATCGTGATCGCCGCCGGCTCACGCGCCGCCATCCCGCCCATCCCCGGGCTGGACGCGGTCCCATACCTGACCCACGAGACCATCTTTGACCTGCCCGCGCCGCCCGATCACCTGCTGATCCTGGGCGGCGGCCCGATCGGGCTGGAGCTGGCGGATGCGTTCGCGGGTCTGGGCGTGGCGGTGACGGTGGTGGAGGCCGGGCGGATCGCCGGGCGCGAGGACCCGGAGCTCGCCGCCGGCCTGCGCGCCGCGCTGATCGCCCACGGCGTGCGCCTGACCGAGGGCGTGGCGGTCGCCGCCGTCGCGCCCGGTCCGACCCTGGTTCTGGCCGATGGCAGCCGCATCGCCGGCAGCCATCTTCTGGTGGCCGCCGGCCGGCGGCCCGATCTGGCCGCGCTGGCGCTGGAGGCCGGCGGCGTGCGCGCCTCCGCCGCCGGCATCGCAACCGATCGCGGACTGCGCAGCCGCACCAACCGGCGCGTGTTCGCCGTGGGCGACATCGCCGACCCGGAGGGGATCGGCCCGCGCGCGTTCACGCATCTGGCCGCGCATCACGCCGGGATCGTGATCCGCCGGGCGATCTTCCGCCTGCCGGCGCGGCTGGACCCGCGCGCATTCCCGCGCGTCACCTACACCGATCCGGAACTGGCCCAGGTCGGCGCCACCGAGGCCGAAGCCCGCGCCGCCGGCCACGATGTGCGCCTGCTGCGCTGGCCGTTATCGGAAAACGACCGCGCCCAGGCAGAGCGCGCGCCCGCCGGCCTGGTCAAGCTGGTGGTCGCGCGCGGGCGGCTGCTGGGCGCCGGGATCCTGGCGCCGGGGGCCGGGGAAATGCTCGGCGCACTGACCCTGGCGGTGGGACGGCGGTTGCCGGTCTCGGCGCTGGCCGCGATGATCGTGCCTTACCCGACCCGGGCCGAGGCGGCCCAGCGCGCGGCCGGCACATATTTCCTGGACCGGCTGTTCGCGCCGCGGACCCAGCGCCTGGCTCGGTTCCTGGCCCGGTTGCCCTGACGGCGCCGCGCGCCGGTTAGCCCGCCCTTCATACATATGCGCTACGATGCCCCCATGAGAGCTGCGCGAGGACCCGGGACAGGCCTGACGCTGGCGGGCGCGGCGGCGATCCTGGCCGGGCTGTATCTGGCCGGTCCGGGCCTGGCGCTGATGCGCCTGCGCCGCGCCATGCGCGACGGCGACACGCTGGCGCTGCGCCAACTGGTGGATTTCCCCGCGGTCCGCGCCGGCCTGGCGCGGCAGGTGGCCGAGACGGCGCTGGGCGCCCCGCACCGCAAACAGGCGCTGGTGCCGTTCGGGTTCTCGTTCGTCCGTCATATCGCCGCGCATGAAATTGCGACCCGCCTGACCCCCGCCGGGCTGATCCGCTTGGCGCGCGGCGGGGAAGCCGGCACGGCAATGGGCTGGCATCTGGCCGGCTATCGCCTGATCGGTCCGACGCAGGTGCGCCTGCGGCTGCGTGCCGCCGGGGACCGGACCTTGCGCCTGACCATGGCGCTGGAGGGCGGTCGCTGGCGCCTGACCGGGATGCGGTTGCCGGCGGCGATGCTGGACGGCGGTGCCCGGGATGCGCCCTGAGTGGGATGCGCCCTGAGTGGGACGTACCCTGAGTGGGATGCGCCGTTCGGGTTACGCCTCGGCCGTCTCCACCATCGCCCGCGCCGCCTGGATGCGCTCCAGCAGCACGTCTTCCACCGCCGGATCGGACGTGTCGGCGGCGGCGTAGGCGGCTTCGGCTTCCACCAGAAGCCGTTCGCCCTCGGCCCGGCGCAAGGCGGAGACCGGCACGGCGTCGTTCGCCAGCACGGTGCAGCGCTCCGGCGTGATCTCCGCGAAACCGCCGGAGACGAACAAGCGGTCGCCGATTTCTTCACCGGTGTACAGCGCGATCGCGCCACCGCGCAGCGCGACGATCATCGGCGCGTGGCCACCGAGCACGCCCATATCGCCCTCCTCGGCCGGGATCACGACCATATCCACCGGCCGCGACAGCACCAGCTTTTCCGGGCTGACGATTTCCAGCGCGATCGGCATCAGGCGGTGGCCTTCAGGGTTTCCGCCTTGGCGACGGCTTCCTCGATCGTGCCGACCATGTAGAACGCGTTTTCCGGCAGGTGGTCGTATTCGCCGGCGCAGATCGCCTTGAAGCTGCGCACCGTGTCGGCGATCGGCACGAACTTGCCCGGGAAGCCGGTGAACACTTCCGCGACGTGGAACGGCTGCGACAGGAAGCGCTGGATCTTGCGCGCCCGGGCCACCACCAGCTTGTCCTCCTCCGACAGCTCGTCCATGCCCAGGATCGCGATGATGTCCTGCAACGATTTGTAGGTTTGCAGGATGCGCTGGGTTTCGCGCGCCACCTGGTAGTGCTCCTCGCCGACGATCCGCGGGTCGAGCGAACGGCTGGTCGAG
>JAKAZJ010000021.1 GCA_021826565.1 Pseudomonadota bacterium
CCGCAGCGCCAGGCTGGACGGAAGATCGGACGCCGCGGTCGCCGCCAGCACCTTCGCCGCCGCCGTCACGTTCCCCTGATCCAGGCGCAACTCGGCCAACCTCGCCCCGAACCGGGCCCGCGCCGGTGCGGTCGGCGCCTCCCGCGCCAGACGGGCGAGCAACGGCGCCGCTTGATCAGGCAGGTCCAGCGACAGCAACCGATCGGCGAGCTTGCCTGCCAGCGGCAGCCCTGCCTTGCCTTTCGGAAGCAAGTCGGCGTTGGCGTTCACGAACGCCACATATTGAAGCGGCGGAGCGCGATCCAGCTTCGCATCCGCCAACGCGGCAGCAAACAGCCGCCGCATTTCTGCACGCAGTCGCGGTCGGGCTTTCGGAAAGTCACGGATCGTGTGGCGGAGCAGGGCAAGCGCCCGGGTCCATTGGCCCGCATGGGCACGCAGCGCGGCGAGGGTTTCGAGCAGATGCAATTCTCGCTTCCCTCCCCGCCAGCCGTCACGCAACTGATCCAGCTTGCGCGCGGCCTGGGCCGGGCCGATGGCGTGCATGTCCAACCGCAACACAACCGCCCGCGTTGCCGCGCGGAACGCGGTCAGCCGGTCGGGACTGTCGCTCAACCGATCGTAGAGCGCGAGCGCCGCACCGGTTCGGCCCTGGGCGGCGTCCAGCATGGCCCGAGCGAGGTCCAGGCGTTTGTCATGTGGCCGCCGCGCCAGCATGCGCGCGGCGGCCTGCCTCTCGCCACCGCGGATCATCGTCTCGATTGTCATCGGAAGCAGGCTACGCCGCAACGCTCTCGGATACGTCAGGACCAGCGGCGCGGTGCTCGCCAGCAGTTGCGCCGCGCGCGGCGAGCGCGGGTCCTGAAGGGCGCGTCGGATGGCCCGCCAGAATGTCACCTCGTCGGTAGCGGGAAGGGAGCGGGCGTCGATCGCACCAGCCTTTGTCGGGGTTCCCGCCTCGATCGCCGCGATCGCAGCCAGCGCTGCGTGCTTGGGCCAAGCAGCCTCGCCCGGGTCCTCGGACGCGGCCAGATGCAGCAGCGCATGAGCTTCGGCCCCCATACCCAACGCGATCATGGTTTCCGCGGCACGGCGCAGTCGTGGGCCACGCGCGAGCGGCGGGCGGGCGGCAGCGGCGCGAAGCTGGTGGCGGAGCCGCCTCGACAGTGCTCTGGTCGCCAGGTCGGGAAAGTAGAAGCTGCGGGTGAGCAACGCCGCATCGGCCAGCGCCGCCGCTTCCCGTCCACCGGGCGATACGGCCAACCCTCCGCGCCCGGCCAGAAGAAATCCGTTTGCGGTGGGGCGCAGCCGCAAGCGATCGGACAATGCCTCGACGACGACCCCCCGCCAGCTTCGCAGCAGGGCGAATTGAGGCGCTCGGTGCGTGACCCGAACTGCGACCGGAGCGGCTCGTTCGGTCCCTACCAGCAATGGGGTCCCGGTTTCCGGATCCAACAAGCTGACCGTCTTGCCTGGCGCGGCCAGGGGTAGACTCAGACCCGCGGGGATCGGCAGCGGGCGAATCACGGGGCCGACGGGCGAATGGCGGGTCAGGACGATCAGCCAACCCGCGCTCCGACGCAGCAGGGCGAGCCTCATGCCCCGGCGCAAGGGCATGGTGAGTTCGGTACCACCCGCCAGCACATGAACCTTGGCGGCGCCGAAAACCTTCGCCCCCGCGAGCGCGGAGAGATCGATCGGCCGCGCCGCATCGAACACTGCCACCCCCTGTCCCTGGCGCCGAAACGCCGCGGCGCCCACGCCGGCCTCGAAGGGCACCAGCATCGCTCCGGGGCTGCCCGCCGGAGGGACTGCCGGGCGGGCAGACAGAGCGATCGGACCGGGCTTTCCCGGTGGTCCATAGACCGGCAACGCTTGGTTCGGCCGCGGTGGTGATGGGAGGAGAGCGGTCGGCGCGGACACCGGCGATCGCGGATGCGCCGGAGGCGACGGCGCCCCGCCGCCCACCGCGCCCGCGCCGGCAACCGACGCGGGCGCGGTGGGCGTTGCCGGCTCCGCGACCGTCGCCGGAGGGGCAGCAACAGGCTTGGCCACACCTCCCGCGGATGAGCCGGTGGTGCCGACGGCGCGACCGGACGCATCGCGGCCCGCCACCGCTACCGGCGCCGCGGACTCGCCCGACCGCGAGAGCAGACTCCGGCGTCGAGACACCAACGGGCTCGGCGGCAGCGGAAGCGGCGGCAGCGCCGTCACGTCGAGCACCAGTCGCAGGCCGACATGCATCCGCCGCACCCGCGCCCCATGCGTCACGGTCACGCGCGCCCAGCCGGGTCCATCGGCCAGGGCCACGATCCCCGGTGGCAGTTCGGGAGCCGGACCAAACGGGAGTGCAACGCTGAAGCGCAGGCTGATCACGTCCCCGCGCCGGGTCATCCGCCACCCGGCCCAGCGCGGAAAATCGAATACCAAGCGGGAAAAGCCGGGATGGGTCGCCGCCTTGATCGGCACCGCCGTCTCGGCATGGGCATGCCATCCCCCCAGCAGCGCAATCCCGAACGCGACCCAGACGGCAGCGCGCGCACCCATCAGTCGAAGCTGGCCAGCAACCGGTCGATATCCGATTGCGCCATCGCCGCGGCCGGAAGCTGCGGGCCGTTCAGCAACGAGGCTTCCCCTTCCGTGACGACCTCCGCGCTGCCGCCCGGGCCGTTGCGATGGCTGAACGCGAGCACGATCTGCGCGACTTTGGCCTCGATCGCCTTCAGCGTCCCTACGACCTTGGTAATCCGCTGACCAGTGATGTCCTGGAAGCTGCACGCTTCATATATATGCGTGGTGGCGTCCTGAAGCTTGGCCGACAAACCTCCCTCCAACGTCTCGGCCACCGTGTCGAGGGTCTCACAGGACTCGAGGATCTGATTGGTCGCTGCGGCGGTGTGCGCGACGATGGCGTCGAGCTCGTCAGTGGCGAACGGGATGTGGGCCGCGGTGATATCATCAACCTGCAACGCCGCGATCTCCGCCTTGGCATTGGCGATCACGCGGCCGAGCGACTCCACCTCGGCCAGCAATGCCGAATCGGTGACAGCCAGGTCGCCCTGCACCGCGGCAATCACGGCGCGCACCACATCGGCCACCCATTCCGGCTCGGCCGCGGGATACCGGGAGCGAATCTCCGCCAGTCGCTCGGCCAACGGCGCAACCTTGGTACCGGCGAACATATCATGCATTGCCGAGTACCTTTTCGATCTTGTCACGCAGGGTTTCCGCGTTGAACGGCTTCACGATGTAGTTCGACACACCCGCCTGCTTCGCGGCGACCACGTTTTCGGTCTTGCTTTCCGCCGTCACCATGATAAATGGGGTCGCCTTGAGTTTCGCGTCGGCACGGACCTCCTGGAGCAGTTGCAATCCCGTCATCGGCTGCATATTCCAATCTGAAATCACCAGTCCGAAATTGCCGGAGCGCATCTTCGCCAAGGCCTCCGCCCCGTCCGTCGCCTCCTCCACGTTGTTGAACTCGATCTGCTTGAGCAGATTGCGGATGATGCGCAGCATGGTCTTGTAGTCATCGACGATCAGAACGTTCATCGACTTGTCGATCGGCATGGTCGCTCCTTTTCGTTGGATCAGCTGCCCGAACTGGGGTGGTGGACGCCGTCGCGGGCCAACCGCAGCGCGGCGAGGCGGTCGGTGACTTCACGGGCGCGATCCGGCTGCATCGCCGCCAGAATCGCTCCGGCGCGACGCGGGGCCATTCGATCGATCACCGCCAGCAGAACCTTCATCCGGAGCTTGTCGAATATCTTGGCGGCCTGACGTGGCTGCATCGTCTGATAGAGATCGACCAGCCCCGTCCAGGCGGCATTGTCGCGCGCAGCCCGTGCCTTGGCCCTGGCTTCGAGCTTCGCTTCCAGCGCCTTGAGCTGGGCAACCCGCTGATCCAGCCGCTGCTCCGCCGCCACCAGCAACGCCTGACGGGCCGACAGTGCCGCGGCGCGGCGGTCCAGTGCCTGCCGACGTTGCCGCAAATCGGAGAGCAACGCCGCCTCGGCGGGGCTGATCGAGGGCGCGGGCGGCGCCAGCTTCGGAACCTTGGCCCCTATTGTCGCATGATCCAGCGGGTGGTTTGGCAGGGACGCCGGAGCTGCCAGCGCTGGGGCGATGGCGCGCGCCAATCCCACGATCTTCATCCCCAGCAACCCCGCCAGAACCAGGATGGTCAGGGGCAGCAAGCGCGGATGCGGGATGCCGAGGCGCGTCATCGAGCCAACCTCAAGGCCTTCAGAAGATCGCGTTCGGCCTGACTACGCAGACGCGGCTCCTCGACAGCTGCCGGTGCGGCGGACCCCGGGCCGGGCGTAACCAATGGTCGGGCGGCGCGGATCAGCGGATCGAGACGATCGGCCAGCCCTTCCCCCCGCTCGATCAGAAAGCCGAGGTCACCTTCCACCCGGCGTACCTGCTCGATCTGCCGGGCCAGATGCCGGCCAGCGCCGTCCGCAGCCTCGCGCAGCCGGGAAACCCCCGATTCCGCTTGTTTCGTGCTGGCGTTGAAGCCCGCCACCAATTCCTCCAGCGCGGCGCGATCGCGCTTGAGAACGCCAAGCGCGCGTTCCAGCCGCAAGGCATGCACCAGCGTGGCGGCCAGCAATGCCACCAAAACCAACTCCAGACCCATCTGGGCGTGGCTCATCCGCTCCGCTCCTGCGGGGCACGCGGGACGTCGCGCTCGATCCGCACGGCAATCCGGCTTTTGCGTCGGCCGATGCGACCTTCGAACAGCGGCACGGTACCGCAGCGCAACGCCACCGGTGTTCCAGGGCCGACGCCCAGCGTGATCCGACTTCCCGGTTGCAGGGCAATCACGTCAGCAAGCCGCATCACCTGTTCGTCGAGCACAGCATCCAGCGCGACCTCGGTGTTCCAAAGCTCCTCGGCAAGATGGGTTTCCCAGATCGAATCGCGGCCGAATTTCTCGCCCATGAACTGCTGGAGGAGCAGTTCGCGTACCGGCTCCAGCGTGGCGTAGGGCAGCAGCAGCTCCATCCGCCCACCCCGATCCTCCATGTCGATCCGCAACCGCGCCAAGATCGCGGCATTGGACAAGCGCGAGATGGTGGCAAATCGCGGATTCACCTCCAGGCGCTCGTAGCGGAACGTCACCGGGCACAACGGATCGAACGCCGCCGAAAGATCGGCCAGCACGACATGAATCAGGCGCTCAACCAAGGTCCGTTCGATCGTCGTGTAGGGCCGCCCCTCGATCCGCATCGCCGCGGTGCCGCGCCGCCCCCCCAGCAGCACATCGACGATCGAGTAGATCATCGCGCTGTCCACCACCATCAGGCCGTAATTGTCCCACTCCTCGGCCTTGAACACGGCCAGCATCGCCGGCAACGGAATCGAATTCAGATAGTCGCCGAACCGAAGCGAGAGGATATTGTCGATCCCGACTTCCACGTTGTCCGAGGTGAAGTTGCGCAGGCTGGTGGACATGATCCGCACCAGCCGATCGAACACGATCTCGAGCATCGGCAGGCGTTCATAGGACACCAGGCCGGAGTTGATGATCTTCTGGATACCCGAAGCGTTGGCGTCGCCGCCGGCCCCTTCGTCGAACCCCAGCAGACTGTCGATCTCAGCCTGATTCAAGACCCGGGCGGGCACGGCGGCAACCGCGTCATCGCCCGGGTCATCGACCTCCGCCCCCCATGCCGCGGCGAGGGCATCGTCGTCGGGCTTGGCCGGGTCCTCGCTCATTGCACGATCATCTGCACGAACAGAATGTCGCGCACCCGGGCAGGGGCCAACGCGACATCGGCGCGATTGATGAGCGCCTCCCGCAAGCGGTAGGTCCCGGCCGCGCCGCGCAGGTCGCCGGGACGCACCTCGCGCAGATAGGTCTGGAATAGATCGATGATCCGGGGCATCAGCCTGGTGACCGCGGCCGCATCCTTGCCCGCCGAGACCTCGATCTCCGCCTTCAGCTTGATGTAGCGCGGCCGGGACGGGTTGGTGTTCATGTTGGCGATCATGGGCGGCAAAGAGATGAACACCGGCGGGGAGGGCTTCGCCGGACCTGGTCGCTTATCCATCCCCAGCAGACGCGGGATCAGCCCTGAGAACCACCCGCCGGCCGCCAACCCTACAAGCAACAGCACCGGCGCCGCGATCAGGATCAGCTTCCGCTTGCTCCCCGCTGTCGCGGGCGCGACGTCCGCCGCCGCGCCGTCCGTCTTCTCCGCCGTTGTGTTCGCGCTGCTCATGGCGTTCCTGTCGGTCGGGGGCAGCCTGCCAAGCCAGGGTTAACCAACGGTGAATTGGTCGGCCGATGAAACCAGGATGAAGCCTGGAGGCAGGCAAGGACGGGGTCAAACGCCACGACGGCGTGCGATCGAGCAGCAGATGACGACCTATTCCTGGAAGAATGCGAAGAACGGCCTCTGGACCGCCAAGACCAACTGGACCCCGGCCTCGGGACCGCCCAACAACGGTGGCGACAGTGCCCTGATCGACGCGACCGGCGCGCCCTATACGGTGACCTTCAGTGGCGCCGGCGATGCGGTGGCCCTGGTCGAGCTGGGCGCCGCCTCGGCGACCCTCGATGTCGCGAGCGGCGCGCTCGGCGCCGGCACGCTCATCTCGGTCGCCGGCAGCGCCGTGGACGTGGCCGCCGGCGCCGCCTTGACCGGCTACGGTGCCTCCACAATCGCCGGGGCGATGGACGTGAACGGCGGCACCGTCGATATCAGCGCCGATGTCACCTTGACCGCCACCGGGGCGCTCACGGTCGCCGCCGGCGGCAGGTTCGTGTCTGCCAGTGGCATTTCCATCGCCGCCGGGGCGGTCGCAACCCTGGAGTCCGGTGCCAGCCTCGAAACCTCGGCGCTTACCCTCGGCGGAGTTATCGACGTCACCAACGGGGCCGGCACCATTGGCTTCAGCAATCTTGCAGGTACCGGAACGGTTCTGGCCCAAGGCGGGTCCGCGGTCATCACCAGCAGCCTCGCCGGCGCCACCATCGGACTGGATATCAGCGGCGGGACCATCGAGACCACCAGCGCGCTCTATTACGGCTCCGGGGTCGCGGTCACGTTTCTCGGCCCCGGTGGCAGCTTCATCTACGGCAACGGCAACGACGGCCACCTCACCTTCGATCTGTCCGGCATGACAATCGGCGGCGGTACCTCGATCGATCTCGCGCTTTCCTCGGGCATCGGGATCGCCAGCGGGGGAAGCGGCGTCGGAACCGGCGGAAGCGTCGTGCTGTCGAACGGCGACACGCTGGTGCTGACGGGCATCGTCGGCGGGGGGCCGTGGGCGATGCGCGCCTCAGCCGCGGGCGGCGGCACCGAATTCGCGCTGACGGCGGTGTGCTACGCCGAAGGCACGCGCATCCTGACCCCCGACGGACCGCGGCAGATCGAGACGCTCAGACCGGGCGACCAGGTGCTGGTGGCCGAGCACGGAACGAAGCTACCACGGCCGGTGATCTGGATCGGCCGCCGCCACGTGCGCCCGGGACATCATCCCAGACCCGAGACCGTCGCCCCGATCCGCATCCGTCGCAACGCCATCGCCGATGGAATTCCCGTCCGCGACCTGCGCGTCTCGCCCGATCACGCGATCCTTTGCGGTGACATTCTCATCGCGGCGCGTCAGCTGGTGAACGGCGCGTCGATCGTTCAAGACCCTGCGGCCGGTGAAATCACCTATTACCACCTGGAGCTCGAGCGACACGCGATCGTGCTGGCGGAGGGGGTGCCCGCCGAAACCTATCTCGACACCGGCAACCGCGGCTTCTTCGACGGCGGTCCCGGACCGACGCTCCTGTTCGCGCGGCCGGACGCGCCGCCTGCCACCGCCGCGCGCCGGCATCTGTCCTGCGCTCCCCTGGCGTGGGAGGCGCATCAGGTCCGAGCGGTATGGGAGTGCCTCGCCGCACGGGCGGGTGTATCCGCGCCGCGCCCCGGAACCCGCGACCCGAGTCTGCTCGTGGCCTGGGGCACACGCCGGCTGCAACCGCTGCCGGGAACGGAACCGGGCCGCTACCGGTTCGCCTTGCCGGCGGGCAGCCTGGCCCCCCAGCTCATCTCGCGCGCCGCCCGGCCCACCGCACTCCGCCCCTGGCTCGAGGACCGGCGCTGCCTTGGGGTACGCGTGACCGGACTCCGGCTCCAGCAGGGCAGCCAATGGCGCGACATCGCGCTGGACGATCCGACGCTGTCCGGCGGATGGTGGGCGGTCGAGTCGGAGGCCGACGGCCCTCGACGCTGGACCGACGGCGCAGCCTGGCTACCGGCGCCAGACGCCGCGGGACCGGCGCTGCTGGAGGTCCGTATCGAGCCGGACGCGCAGGACTATCCGCTCGCACCGATCACGGACGTTATGGCCGCGGCGGCGTGATCGTGAGCAAGCTCAGAGCGCCGCACCAAACCACTGTTGGTATGGGTATGGACCCGTGGCATCCGCCGCCACCGGCCAACCCGCGCGGATGACCCCGTCCGTCCGAAAGGCCTGAAGAGCGGGGCGTTTCTGCAGCCGGCATCTTTCGGCGGGTTTTGGCGGGCCGAATTTCCGATTGTATGAAACCTCGATGAAGCCGACACGGCGCGACATTTCGTGCGCATCGGACATCGGCCCTATCCATGATCACCTACAGCTGGACCGGCGCGCAAAGCGGAAACTGGACGACCGCCAGCGACTGGACACCCAAAAGGAACGCGCCACCACGGCGCGGTGTCGCGGTCCTCGGGGCCACGGGTTCGCCTTATGTGGTGACGTTCAGCGCTGGCAGCGTCTCGCTGACACGGATCGTGATCGCCTCCGCCGACGCGACGCTGGCAGTGGCCGGCGGCGCGCTGCACGGAAACACACTGGTCTCGGCCGCAGGCAGCGCCATCACCGTCGCATCCGGCGCGCGCCTGACCGCCTCGGCCGCATCGCGCATCGACGGACACCTCGATGTGAATGGCGGCACCGTCTCCTCCACCGGCGCGCTGAGCTTCGCATCCGGCGCCGTCCTGACGATGGCGGGCGGAGACCTGACCGACTCCCGCGCCGTGACGCTGATGGCCGGCGCCGCCGCGACGCTGGACGCCGGGGCCAGCGTGTCGGCCGGTGCCCTGACGCTGGACGGAACCGTGATCGCCGCCGGCGGCGCCGACACCATCGGCTTCACCAGTCTCAAGGGTACCGGCACGATCCTGGCCCAGTCCGGCACCGTGCTCCTGACCCACAGCCTGGCAGGCGCCACGGTGACGCTCGACATCGACGCCGGCGCGGTGATCGAGACCACCGCCGCGATCTCGGCCGGGCATCGGATCACCGTGACCGAGCATGGCGCGGGCGCCAGCTTCGTCTATCGCAACGCCACCGACGGCAAGCTGACCTTCGCCCTCGACGGGGCACGGATCAGCGGCGGTACCTTTCTGGATCTGGCGCTGTCCCCGAACGTCACAGTACTCACGGGCGGCAGCGGCAGCGGAACCAGCGGCACGGTGGTGCTGTCCAACAAGGACACGCTGGCACTCTCCGGGCTGACCGGAGGCGGCGCCTGGGCAGTACAGGCAACCGCCGCCGGTGGTGGGACCTCGCTGGCGGTGGTCCCGGTCTGTTATGCTGCGGGCACCCGGATCCTGACCCCGGACGGACCGCGCGCCATCGAGACCCTGACGCCCGGCACCCGGGTGATGACGTGGAACGGCCAGGCGCTGCCGGTAAAGTGGCTTGGCCACCGGCGAATCGATCTCGCCCGCCATCCCGATCCGCTCCAAATGGCCCCGATCCGCATTCGCCGCGCGGCACTGGCTCCCGGGGTTCCTGAGCGCGACCTTCTGGTTTCACCCGATCATGCCCTGTTCCTGGACGGCATGTTGATCGCCGCGCGCCAACTGGTGAACGGCGGCAGCATTGTGCAGGAGACGGGGACCGGCCCGGTGACCTACTGGCATCTGGAACTCGACCGCCACGCCATCGTCCTTGCCGAGGGCGCCGCGGCCGAGACCTATCTCGACACCGGCAACCGCGAGTTCTTCTTCGGCGCCTCCGGCGTCGCTGCCCGCGATCCGACGGACGCGGCCGGCCCGGCGCCCGACCGCGCGCGCGGCTCCTGCGCGCCGTTCGTCTGGGATGAGGATCGGGTGCGCCCGGTCTGGAACCAATTGGCTGCGCGGGCGGCACGGCTCGGCCGGCCGCCCGCGCTCCCGTCCACCACCACCGATCCGGGGCTGCATCTCCGCACCTCCCGCGGAAGCCAATTGCCGCTGGCCCTCGACGGGGGGACCCATTGCTTTGCGTTGCCGGCCTGGGTGACCTCCGTGCAATTGGTCTCCCGCGCCGCGCGCCCGATCGACACTCGCCCCTGGCTCGAAGACCGTCGCCGGCTGGGGGCCTATGTGCGCAGCCTGCGGCTGCTGTCGGGTACGGAATGGCGGGACATTCCGCTGGACCATCCCCAGCTGACGACCGGCTGGTGGGCGGTCGAGCCGGGGCCCCGCCGCTGGACCGACGGGGCGGCCATGTTGGGGTTGCCGCACCGCGCCCGGCCGGCCGTGCTGGAGGTGACGATCGACCCCGAGGCCATGATCTATCCGCTCGCCGAGGCCCCCGCGCCCCGGAGGCTGGCCGCCTGAACCGGGCAGGCCGCGCCGCCGGGCAGGAAATGCCGAGGGCCATCCCACATCGGATCGCGGAAATCCGCCCTCCCGGCAGTGGCACGCGCCTTGCGCTCGAACGGGCATGGATATCACCGACAGCCTCGCCACCTCCCGCCTGATCGCGCAAAGCCATGCCATGGCGGTGATCGCCAACAACCTGGCCAATGCCGATACGCCGGGGTTTCAGGAACAGCGCGTCCAATTCGCGGCTGTGCTGACCCGCCAGCCCGGCGCGCGTCCACCGCCGGGCGGCCGGACCCTGGCCTACACCGAGGACCGCGCGACCTGGCGCGAAACCACCCCGGGGCCGCTGCAACACACCGGCAATCCGCTGGATCTCGCCATTACCGGCAAG
>JAKAZJ010000022.1 GCA_021826565.1 Pseudomonadota bacterium
CCGCCTCGCGCGCGCCCTGGACTACCTGGAACACCCCATCGGGCAGGCCGGCCTCGGCCAGGAGTTCGGCCAGGATCAGGCTGGCGGATGGGTCTTTCTCAGACGGTTTCAGGATGAAGCAATTGCCGGCGGCGAGCGCCACCGGAATCATCCACAGCGGGACCATCAGCGGGAAGTTGAACGGGGTGATGCCGGCCACTACGCCGAGCGGTTGGCGCACCGACCAGGCGTCGATCCCGGTGCCGACCTGTTCGGTGTATTCGCCCTTGAGCAGATGCGGGATGCCGCACGCGAACTCCACCACTTCCAGGCCGCGCTGCACTTCCCCGTCCGCGTCCGACAGCACCTTGCCGTGCTCGGCGGTGATGGCGGCGGAGATGCGGGCGCGGTCGCGCTCCAGGAGATCGCGGAGTTTGAACATCACGCGGGCGCGGCGGAGCGGGGGCATGGCCGCCCAGCCGGGGAAGGCACGCGCGGCAATCTGCACCGCGTGATCAACCTCGGCGGCGGAAGCGAGGGCGACGCGGGCGGTGACGTCGCCCAGCGCGGGGTTGAACACGTCGCCGTAGCGGCCGGAGCGGCCAGGTTCGGGGCGGCCGGCGATGAAATGGCCGATGTCGCGCATGGGACGGGTTCTCCTGGGTGGATCACAGGCGTTTAGCGCGGATTTGGCGGAGGGTCACGACGGGTTCGTCCGGGGGCACGACGAGATGGCGCCCCAAAATTGAGTCGCGCTGCCCAGGGTGATCGCAACGACTTGCTGGCCGCCATTTTTCCGCGCGGAGAGCGCTTTAGCAGCATTGCCTCGCGCAACCAATCATAACGATATCCAATTCCTAGACGGAGTATAAAAAGAAATACTTGCAAATCACCTACGTACGGACCACCAATTTATTCAATCGGCGGTACGTATGACCCATTCGTGCGTGGCGTCTGTTAGACCAAGGAGCCAGTATCGTGTTACGCTATGGCCAGGCTACCCTGAGCATCGCCGGCGCCGCACTGCTGACAGTTGCGTTTGCTCAGAGTGCCCATGCCAATGCAAACAGTTTGCTTCGCATTGGCGATGGGGGCTCGTGCGCGTCCGGGTACGGCGGGACCGGCTGCCCATTCCTCTATTCTAGCGGGTCAGGTACCCCGACCGAGGTGGGCGCGATCAACACGGGCACGAACCCGGGATCGTTTGATCTGTATTACAGCGCAAGCAACGCAAAGACCTTCGACGATCCCGTCCTGGCGATCGTCGGCGTGCCGAATACCGGGTCTGGCAACGCCACAAACTACGGCCTCGCGCCCAGCCTGACCAGTGCCTCGCTGAATAAAGGATCGGAGAGCGTGACCATCGCTAATGGGATCGCCTCCGGCGCGGCGACCTTCGGGAACATTTCGACAAATGGCGCTGGCTTATTCACAAGCTCACCGTTCAGTAGTTCGTCGGGAGGCGACGTATATTCCTTCCTCCGCCTCGCAGGTACCGCCAACAAATCAAACAGCTTCGCGAACTGGAGCGCGGCCGATCAGAAGATCTCGGGCATCTCCGCAACCAGCTTCTCCATCTATGTGTTCAGCTTCACGCCCAGCGGCGCAGCGTTTTCGAATGACAACAATCTTTTGACCGTCGGGTTCGACCAGATGGCGGTAGGCACGTTCGTGGTAGCCTACGGCGAGGATACCGGTGAAACATATAGTGCCACTCCATTCACGCAGGCAGGATACGCCACGTCGTCCGTGACCCCGAATACGATCGGCGGGAACACGAATGACGTCCCCGAACCTGGCTCGGCCGCGCTCCTTGTGGCTGGCCTGCCGGGACTGCTTCTGGTGCGCGGCCGCCGGCAGCACCGCGCCTAGGCAACCTGGCGCGTCGCGGATACGCAACCGCGGTCTCGTCCACGTGCTCGCTAGACCTTATGGCCGCCGGGATAGGCCGTACGGCCAGGGGCTGATCTCCAGCGCGTCAACCATTTTGTAACCACCCCGCCGCCACAACCCTTGCTTGCAAATACCTTGCGAGGGACAACCCGATGCGGCCGGCGCACCACACATCATTAAACCCATTCAGCTTCGCCGGCTCCGGCTTTCTCCCAGATATTGGCCTCGGCCCAGATGGTGCCTTCGCCCTCTCCGGCTTTCCGCCGGTCTTGGGCCCAACGGCAGGGCCGACGAGCAGCACACCCTCGGCCGTCTCCCAGACGGTGCTCTACAGCCCCGACGCTACCAAAGCACATGGCGGCGGCAGCCGAAGCACGAGCAGCATCAGCACGACAACAAGCACCACCAGCCCCACCACCAACGCCTCCACCGGCCTGGTCATCAACGTCTCCTGGGATGCCTCGGTCTCCTCCGCCCCCGCCGGGTTTCAAACCGCGGTCATGAACGCCGTGCAGTTCCTGGAGGCAACGTTCGATAACCCGGTCACACTCAATATCAGCGTCGGCTATGGCGAGGTGATGGGTGCTACGCTCGGCAGCAGCACGCTCGGAGCCAGTGAATCATACTTGTCCAGCAACAGCTACAGCAGCCTGCTCAACGCACTCGGCGCCGGCTCCACCACCGCCGCCGATGCCACCGCCGTCGCTTCCCTGCCCTCGACCAGCCCGGTCAACGGCACGTTCTGGACCACGACGGCCGAGGCCAAAGCTCTCGGTCTCGCGGCCGCGACCGGCACCGGCACCGATGGTTATGTGGGCTTCTCCAGTTCGCTGCCCTTTACCTACAGCGATAACGCCGGCGTCGCCGCGGGCACCTATGATTTCAACGGCGTCGCGCTGCACGAGATGACCGAGGTCATGGGCCGCATGTTGCTGACCGGGGGGACGGTCGGCAGTACCGCGAACAGCTACATGCTGTATGATCTATTCCATTACTCGGCACCGGGCGTGCGCGATCTCTCGGCCTCTACGCCGGGCTATTTCTCCGACAATGGTGGCATGACGTCGCTCGCCGCATTCAACACCGTCTCGGGCGGAGACGCCGGCGACTGGGCATCCTCGGTCACCAACGATGCGGTCGACGCCTTTTCCAATTCCGGCGTGGTCAATGGATTCTCCACCGCCGACCTGACGGCGATGGACGTGATCGGATGGAAGCCCGGCGCCTCGGGCAGCACCACGACCCCGTCGCCCAGCCCCTCTCCCACCCCTGCTCCCAGCCCCGCGCCCGCACCCACGGTTGCCACGCCCACCGGCGTCAGCATCACCGCGTCCGCCGCCGCGCTCGCCGGCCTGCAGATTTCCTCCGGCCTCGCAGCCAACACCGGATTCGCAACCGTGACGGAGACCGGCGGGACGTCAGGTGATCAGTTCAGCTACTCGCTCGGTGGCGGCGGCGCCGTCGACTTCAGCCTGACCGATGCCAACAACCAAGCCGCGCTCTCAACCGGCGCGACCGCGGTCGTCGGCGCTGCGGACGGCAAGGCCTATGCGTTGACGGTCACGGCGCACGATACCACCAACAGCACCTCCTCTCCCGCCGCGCCGCTGGAGGTTGTCGTCGGTTCCTCCGGCAGCGATACGATCCGGGTGGAGTCCCTGGTCGGCACCGCCAACGCCGCCGCGCCTACCTTCATCTTCGGCGGCGGCGGTGGGGACGTTGTGAACGGCTCCGGCATGACCGGGCCACTGTTCCTTACCAGCGGCGTGGGCGCCGACCGCTTCACCGGCGGCAGCGGAGCCAATCACTATCTGTTCGGCGCGATCGCCGATTCTCCCACCGCCGCGCCCGACCTGATTACAGATTTTCATGCCGCGACCGACGTGATCAACCTATCTGGCCTCGGATTCCCGCTGGCCTATGACGGCAAGGTTGGCGGGAAGTCCAAGCTCGCCGCACATTCGATTGAATGGACGTCAAGCCGAGGCGCCACGGCGATCTATGTCAATACCAGCGCGGGCGCAGAATCCATGTCTACCGCAAACATGAAAATCGATCTGTCGGGAAGTATCGCGCTCTCCAACAGCAATTTTGTTCATCTGTAAGACGCGGGTTCACGGACTCGTTCCGCGATATCATCGCTGCGAATCCCGCTCGGGCCGAACTCAGTCCGCCGCCTGGCGGAAGGTCGCATCCCTTACGTCTGCGCCGCATTCCGGCACGTCGTCCAGGATCCGCCCGTCCTCCATGCGCACCATCCGATCGGCGAAGGGCAGCGTGCGCGGGTCATGCGTGACCACCAGCACGGCGCGGCCCGGATCGCGTGCGATCCGCGCCAGCAGCGCCATCACCTCCTGCCCGTTCTCGCTGTCCAGGGACCCGGTCGGCTCATCCGCCAGGATTACCGATGCATCGCCGACGATCGCGCGCGCGATCGCCACGCGCTGCTGCTCCCCGCCGCTGAGTTGATGCGGAAACGCCCTCAGCTTATGCGCCATGCCGACGCTGGCCAGCACGTCCCGCGCCCGGCCGATCGCCCACGCGGCCGGAGCGCCGCGCACATCCAACGCCACGCGCACATTGTCGATTGCGTTCAGGGTCGGGAACAGCCGGTAGGACTGGAACACGAAGCCGATATGGTCGCGCCGGATCCGCGCCAGCGCGCCGTTACCCGCATCGGTCAACGCCTGACCCAGCACCCGCACCGTTCCCTGTGTCGGCCGCAGCATTCCGCCCAGCACCGACAGCAGCGTGGTCTTGCCGCTGCCCGATGGCCCCATCAGCAAGGTCAGTTCGCCTCCGGCAAGCCCCAGGCTGACCCCTTTCAACGCCCGTACCGCGCCCGCCCCCCGGCCGAGGACGGCCACAACCTGCTCCGCGCTCACCAGGTATCCGCTCATCGCAGCAGGATCCGCGCCGGGTCCATGCGCATCACCTGCACGATCGCGGCCAGCGCAGAGACGACACACATCAATACCGTCAACCCGAACAACCCCGCGGTCAGCAGCGGCGTCATCAGGATCGGCAACGCCGTTCCCGCGGTCAGCGCCATGATCGCGAGGCCCATGGCCCCGGCCAGCGCGAAACTGATGACCGCGCTCAGCAACGCCTGGCAGACGATGACCTTTTGGATATATGCCCCCGAGGAGCCGATGGCGCGCAGGATCGCGAACTCGG
This sequence comes from Pseudomonadota bacterium, assembly GCA_021826565.1. Next base: position 5,050 of record JAKAZJ010000022.1, read on the forward strand.
CCAGATGATCCTTGGTGCTGGAATAGAGCGTCTGGGCGACGATCACCGTGCCCACGATCGCGCCCAACAGCGCGCCGGCGAACAGCGCCGCGCCGGCCCCGGTGCCGAATAGCCAGAAATCGCGGCTACGACGGGCGAACGCGGCCGACGTCAGCACCTCAGCTCCGGGCAGAGTCGCCGCCAAATGCGCGCGCACGGTCGCGGCATCGGCGCCAGGCGCAAGACGGACCAGGAGGTACGAGACCTGTCCGGGCGGCATTCCGATATACGCGCGGGCCTGCGTGAGCGTGGCAAACACATAAGGCGTGGTGGTAAACGAGCGGATGCCGCCGGTGACCGCGACGACCCGCGCGGCTTGCCGGTCGATCTCGGTGCTTGCGCCGATGCCGGCGATCCCCAGACGGGCGAAATAGGTGCGATCCACCGCCACCGCGTGCGGCTGGCGCAACGCGTGAGCGTGGCCGGCGACGAGATTCCAGGCTCGCAAACCCCCCTTCCCTGATCCAATGACGAACACTGGCGTGGTCCCACCGCTCGGGACCGTCCATTCGGCAAACCCGATCACCACCGGCACCACCGCGGCCACGCCCGGGACGGCGCGCGCGCGGACGCCGGCGCGGCTGGCGAGCGAGGCGGGATCCTCGAAGCATTTCGTCCCGATCGGCACGATCCACAAACCCGGCGGGGCATGATCGATCATCGTCGTGACCATCCGCGCGAAGCTCAGGAAGAGCCCGAGCTGCACCGTGACCAGAACGATCGACACCACGATCCCGACCACCGTGATCACACCCCGCACCCGGTCTTGCGCCAGGTTGCGGGCTGCGATGCGCAGGATCAGCGACATGACGGGTGCGTCCGCAACGGCACCACCGCGATAACGGGCGAGCGCCGCGGTGGCGGTTCGCCGAGCAGGATCGCGCCCAGCCGCAGCCGGCGCAGGCCGATCGTGGCCCCCCAGGATAGCGCCACCGTGACGGCGAACACGACGCCGGCCTTCGCAACCGCGAACCACGCCAGCCCCAGTAGCGCGTATTGCAGCCAGACCACCGCTGCATAATGGAGCACATACATGCCCAGCGCGTTGCGCGACAGGCTGGCGAGCACACGGGAGCGTACCACGGCGAAGCGCAGGCAGGCCGCGATCATGAACAGACAGCTGGCGGTGCAGGTCAGGGCAAAGGCGATATCGGCGCCGAGCTGCACGAGCACCGGCCCCGGCGGTGCGCGCATCGTGAGTGCGGTCAGCCCCATCCACAGCATCAGCGCGGCCGCCGATCCGGCCAGGAACCGGTTCCAGTGCCGGGCCACCGCGCCCGCCGGCGCGAGCAGGCCGCGGCCAAGCCCTCCGGCCCCGACCCCAAGACCGGCCAGGTAGAACACCGCATACAACCCGGGGCGGCAGTATTGCAGCGCGAACGGTCCGTGCTCGGACCAGGCCCAGGGGGTGAATGCCAGCGCCGGTGGCACATAGGCCAGCACCGCGACCGCGGCCAGGACCGCAAACAACCGCTCCGGGCGCGCGGCGGCTGCCACCGACCAGCGCCCGAGTGCGGCAATCCAGCCCGGGGCGAACCGGTGCAGCCCTGCCGCCAGCGCCGTCAGCACCAGCAGTTGCCACAGGAACCACATCGGTCCGTCGGGCCAGAACGGCAATGCCCGCAACGCGCGCAGATAGGCGACCGGTCCGGGGTGGACCGCCGTCGCGAGATAGACCGGATAGATCGCGAGCGGGATCACTACTGTTACGGCAAACACGAACGGCACGCCGAGCCGAACCAGGCGACCGGTCAGGAACGCGCGGGTTCCCTTGCGCGAAAGACTTGGCCAGGTGAACAGCGCCGAGAGGAAGAACATCAGCGCCATCAGATAAACGTCTTGCCAGGCGCACAAGATATCGAATCCGTACCAGCGATGGCTGTCAACGATCGGGAACGCCCGCCATTCGTATGGCGCGACCGCGAACGCGAAAGGCACCGGACCCAGCGAGCCAAGATAGGCGAGCATAGAATGGAACCCGAGCACGACCAGGATCACGATCCCACGCAAATTGCTCAGCGCAAGACTGGCCTGGCCGCCTTCCATTTCGGTATCGACCTGGTAGGAAGCGGCGGAGGATTGGTTCACCTGGATTGGCCCGACCATGCTGCCTGTTTCGCGCACGCAAAGCCATAGCGGCCGGCGCTCGCCGAACCGCATCGGTCGCTCCCAAACGCTGGAAGCCCTCACGGAAACAAGACAAAGTTACCGGTGCCGCGGCAGGCGCGTCAGAGTCGGAATCTACCTATCGCCGGCGGACCGGCGCGGCGCGCGTTCACGGTATCTGGTTCACCGACATTGTCGGCGCGTGGCGCACCGCGCGATGGTAGCCCACTTCGTATACTGCCACGCTCGCGCCGATGATGCCGAGGATCATCGCCACAAACCCCAGCAGCCCGAGCGCCACTTTCCGGTTGGCGGCCTGTTGGCGGGCGCGGCGCGTCGCCGGATCATCCTCCAGCCAGTGACGCCGGCCGCGTAGCCGGTCCTCGTCGCGCGCCCAGCGGAAAATCACCGTCATCGCCGCCAGCCCGATCGCGGCAGTATCGCACAACCACCAGGTCTGCCCGCCATACATCTGATTGGTCAGCGGCGAGGTGCCGAACAGCAGCCCGCGCGCGGCATAACCGGCATACAGCGGATAGCTGATATAGGTCAGATAATAGCCCAGTACCACGTTGCCCAGTTCCGCGCCCCAGACCATCAGCAGGCGGGTGCCGATGCCCGGGCCGTCCGGCTCGGGGCGCAAATCGAACAAGGAGCGAAAAAACAGCAAGCCGCTGCCCAGGAAGGTCAGATCCATCAGCATCCGCGCCCCGGGCCGGACCAGGGTCAGGTTGCGCGCCGCCGGCCAGGCCCAGACATAGACGGTGCCCACGAACACCAGCGTCGCCACCACGGGTCCGCCAAGCCGCGCGAACCGCCGCGGCGTCACCACGGAATACCCGGTCAACCCCGCCCGCAGCGCCACCCCGGGTTGCGCCAGAATCAGCAGCGCAGGCGCGACGGTGCGCAACAGCATCTGCGCCAGCGCGTCGAAGGCGAAGGAATGCGGCGCCATCGCCGCGAGCGGAGATTGCAGCGCCAGGAACAAGCTCGCGAGACCGCCCAGGAACGCTGCCCGCCGCCCGACCGGTTCCGACCGTGCGCCGCGCAGATAGAGCGCCCCGACCAACGCCAGCCCCAGCGTGATCGCCGGCGTCAGCGGCCAGTTCTCCCAAGGCGTCGGGTTCGAGACCAGGGGCGCGAGCGCAAGCAGGCTCAGGCCCAGCGCGAGTCCGCCACCCCACCACACGCCCGCCGCCGTTCGGTTCATTCTCGGTCCCCTAGTCGGGCCCCTGATGGGCCCGGGCTTATCGGGCCGCCACCACGGAGCAAAGCGAAACCCGCTTCATCAACTCAGAACACGAACCCGGGGACGGCACGGAACGCGGGCAGCACCGCGGTGGCGCAGTCGAACACCGGCCGCGCTTGCAATCGCCCCGCGTTCGGTTCGGCCAGCACCGCCTGGCCGACGCCGCCGGGAACCTGCCGCACCGTGACCAGCCGTCCGCCCGCGGCGCGCAGCTGCGCGGCGAGCGCATCCGGAAGCGCGGCCACCGCGCCCTCGATCAGGATCAGGTCATACGGCGCGCCGCTGGGCCAGCCGGCGGCAGGAGCGGCGCGGAGCAGCTCCACCGCGGGGGCGTGGGCCACCAGCGCGGCCTCGGCCAGGTCGTGCAGGGCCGGATCATCCTCCAACGCCGTGACTCGGGCGCCGCAAGCGGCCAGCACCGCGGCGCCGTACCCTGGGCCGGCGGCGATCACCAGCGCGCGTTCGCCCGCGCGTGGCTCGGCCAGCTGGATCAGGCGGGCCAGCGCCATCGGCGCCATCAGGACCCGGCCCGCACCGAGCGGCACGTCCTCATCGGCGTAGGCGCGCGGAGCGAGCGCCGCGGGCAGGAACGCCTCCCGCGGCAGGCGGCGCATCGCGCTCAGGATGCGCGGGTCGGTCACCTTGTTGGGGCGGATCTGGCTGTCCACCATGCGGTTGCGGGCGTCGGTGAAGTCGAAGACGGCCAGGTCCATGTCGTGCTTCCGAAGGGGGTGACCGGCGCGGCTTATAGGGCGCGCCGCGGGTATGCGCCAGCAGCGGTCAGGGCAGCCCGGCCTCGGTCTTGCGCCGGAGTAGCGCGATCAGCGCCGCGTCCCGCGCGCGCACCAGCGCGGCCTTGTCGTGGCCCGCCAGTTCGTCCGCCACGCCGGCCTCGACTCGCGCGGCCAGCGCCGGGTCTACATGCACCCGGCCGAGTTCGGCCCACAGCCCCTCGGTGGCGGTCCAGAGTGGCTTGCCGAAAAATGCGCCGATCCCGCCCGGCCCGCCGGAGAGATCAAGATTGAGGAACGGCCCGAGCAACGCCCAGCGCAGCCCCGGCCCATGCGCGATGGCGGCGTCGATTTCGGCCAGATCCGCGACGCCTTCGGCCAGCAGATGGAATGCCTCCTGCCACAGCGCCGCCTGCAACCGGTTGGCGACATGGCCGCGTATCTCGCGCTTGAGCCGGATCGGGTGCTTGCCCAGCGCGCGGTAGAACGCCAGCGCGCGGAGGATCGCGTCTTCCGAGGTGCGGGCGCCGCCCACCACCTCTACCAGCGGGATCAAATGCGGCGGGTTGAACGGATGGCCCAGCAGCACCCGCGCGGGATGTGCGCAGTCGCGCGCCACCTCGGTCATCAGCAGCGAGGACGAGGAACTGGCCAGGATCGCGTGCGCCGGTGCCGCCGCGTCCAGGCGGCGGAACAGGTCCTGTTTCAGGGCCAGGACCTCGGGGCCGTTCTCCTGCACGAAATCGGCCCCGGCGGCGGCTTCCTCGGCCGAGGCGACGAAGCGCAGCCGCCCCGGATCGGCGTCCGGTGCAAAGCCCAGTGCGCGCAGCGCCGGCCAGTGCGCGGCGATCGCGGCGCGCAGGCCGGCCTCGGCGCCCGGGGCGGGGTCGGTCGCGATCACCTCCAGGCCGTGAGCCAGGAACAGCGCGGCCCAACTGGCGCCGATCACGCCGGTGGAGATGACGGCGACGCGGCGGATCGCGGTGTCGGTCATGGCGGGTCCTTACGCGGGCTTGGTGAGGCGTTCGGCGCGCCCGTCCAGGAAACGGGCAAGGCCATCCTGCGCGCCCGCCCCGCTTTGGGCCAACGCGGCGGTCAGGCTTTCCACAAACAGGCCGTCGGCTTCGCTCATGTCCTGAATCCGCGGCAGGGCGTGCAGGATGCCGAGCAGCGCGAGCGGGGGAAGCGCGGCAACCCGCGCCGCCAGCTCCCCAGCCCGGGCGAGTGCGGCGCCGGCGGGGACCAGATAATGAACCAGTCCGGCGCGCTCGGCTTCCGCCGCGTCCAGGACCCGGCCGGTCAGCATCATATCGGTCATCCGCGCCGCGCCGATCAGCCGGGCCAGATGCACCGACGCGCCGCCGCCGACATAGATGCCGCGACTGGCCTCGGGCAGAGCGAAGAACGCGGTGGCGTCGGCGACGCGCAGATGGCAGGCGCTCGCGATTTCCAGCCCGCCGCCGATTACCGCGCCGTGCAGGACCGCAATGGCCGGGATTGGGCCGCGGCGCAGCGCAGTCAGGCCGGCGTGCCAGGTTTGCGAGTGGCGGAATACGGCTTCGGGGTCGCGCGCCTGATGTTCGGCCAGATCGAGGCCGGCGCAGAAGGCGGGACCGTGGCCGTGGATCACGATCGCGCCCGCTTCGGCCTGAGCGCGGGCGATGGCGGCGGCGAGTGCTGCCAACAGCGCGTCGTTGACCGCGTTGCGCTTGGCGGGCCGATCGAGGCCGATCCAGGCGACGCGGTCGCGAAGGTCATACGTGAGAAGGGGGA
>JAKAZJ010000023.1 GCA_021826565.1 Pseudomonadota bacterium
GGAGGCGCTGGCGCCTCTCCCTCGCCGTCGCCTCCGGACCCGCGCACACCCCCACCCCTCCGAACCAGACAGATGGGGGTCCAGGGGACCTATCCCCTGGCAGGGGGTCCAGGGGGGCAGCGCCCCCTTGGCCTCGCTTCCCTTCCGCTCCCTCCCCACCCCCAAGGCAGCATAATGGACCGTATCCGTATCCGCGGCGGCAGGCCGCTTTCGGGCGACATTCCGATCGGTGGCGCCAAGAACGCAGCACTTCCGCTGATGGCGGCCGGGTTGCTGACCGAGGACCGGCTGGAACTGTCCAACGTCCCCGCCCTTGCCGATATCGAGACGATGGCCGCCCTGCTGTCCCAGCACGGCATCACCGTCGAGGCCGCCGGGCGCGTGCTGCATCTCGGCGGGCGCATCACCGATACCGAGGCGCCGTACGACATCGTGCGCAAGATGCGCGCCTCGGTGCTGGTGCTGGGGCCGCTGCTGGCGCGGGTGGGGGAGGCGCGGGTGTCGCTGCCGGGCGGTTGTGCCATCGGCACCCGCCCGGTCGATCTGCACCTGAAGGGTCTGGAGCAGATGGGCGCCACGATCCGGCTGGAGGCCGGGTATATCGATGCCTCGGTACGCGGCCGGCTGCGCGGGGCGACGATCGTGTTCCCGTTCGTTTCGGTGGGCGCGACCGAGAATCTGCTGATGGCCGCCTGCCTGGCTGACGGACAGACGGTGCTCGCGAACGCGGCGCGCGAGCCGGAAATCGCCGACCTGGCGCAGTGTCTTGCGGCGATGGGCGCGCGGATCGAGGGCATCGGCACCGACCGTCTGACCATCGAAGGCGTGGACCGCTTGCACGGCGCGCGTCACGCCATCGTGCCCGACCGGATCGAGACCGGCACCTATGCCTGCGCCGCCGCCGTCACCGGCGGGTCGGTGCGGCTTCTGGGCGCGCGGGCGGAACATCTGGGCGCGGTGGCACGCACATTGCGCGATGCGGGGGTGGAGATCACCGAGGAACCCGCCGGCCTGCTGGTGCGCCGGGCGAACGGGTTGCACGGGGTCGATGCCATGACCGAGCCTTATCCCGGCTTCCCGACCGACATGCAGGCGCAATTCATGGTGCTGATGGCGGTGGCCGAAGGGGCGGCGATGGTCACCGAGACCATCTTCGAGAACCGCTTCATGCACGTGCCGGAGCTGAACCGGATGGGCGCGCGGATCAATGTCCACGGTGCCTCGGCGATCGTGCGCGGGGTGCCGGCGCTGTCGGGCGCACCGGTGATGGCGACCGATCTGCGCGCCTCGGTGTCCTTGGTGCTGGCCGGGCTGGCGGCGCGCGGGGAGACGGTGGTGAACCGGGTCTATCACCTCGATCGCGGCTATGAAGCGGTGGAGCGCAAGCTGGCGGCGTGCGGGGCGGATATCGCGCGCGAGGCGGGGTAGGCGCGCACGGCCCCCACATCACCGCGAGAACCTTCATCCCGCCCCGGGTCCCAGCGGCCGCTATGGCACCGCCTGTACGACAGGACAGCGGTGGATTCGCGGCGGCAGACGGCCGTCCTGCGGGTCAGCGCATCGTGACCACCACCTTGATCGCGTCCTCGATCCGCTCCCGCGCGTAGCGGATCGCCGTGGGCAGCTCGCCCAACGGAAAACTGTGAGTGTGGATCAGGGTCGCGTCGAACCGCTTCTGCTTCATCAGCGCGGCGGCGCGATGGGTGGCGCTGCGGCCCTCGCCGCGGATGCCGAAGACATAGATGTTGTTGCGTACGATATACGCCAGATCGACGGTCACCGGCTCGTGCGGGAAGGCCGCCAGGCAGATGCGCCCGCCGCGGGTGACCATGCGTGCCGCTTCGTTCAGCGCCTCGGCCGCGCCCGAGCATTCCAGCACGTATTGCACGCCGCGCCCGCCGGTGATGCGTTGCACCGCCGCCACCGGGTCTTCGTTGCGGATATTCACCACCGCATCGGCGCCGAGCCGGCGGCCCATCTCCAGCCGCCGGTCGCGGGTGCCGGTCAGGATTACCGGGTCCGCCCCCAGCGCCTTGGCCACCGCCACCCCCATCAGCCCGATCGGGCCGGGGCCGGTGACCACCACCGCCTCGCTGGCCAGCAGCCCGCCCAGCACGTCGAGACCGTACATCGCCGTGCCGGCGGTCACGATCAGCGTGGCCTCGGCGTCGGACATGTCGTCGGGGACATGCACCATCGTGTTGACGTTGTTCACGGCGTATTCGGCAAACCCGCCATCGGTGGTGAAACCGTTGGCGCGGTGGCCTTTCGACGCATAGCCGTAATTCAGGCACGAGGTGTACATGCCCTCGCGGCAGCGCGGACAGCGTCCGCAGCCGGCATGGATTTCCACCGCAACCCGGTCGCCGAGGGCAAATTCATCGACCGTGGGACCCAGCTTCACGATCGTTCCCATATATTCGTGGCCGATCGTGAAGTTCTTGTGGAACGGCGACTGGCCTTCCACCATCGCCGGCATCCCGTGCTGCAGGATCTCGATGTCGGTGGCGCAGATCGCCACCGCGTCGATGCGCACCAGCACCTCGGCGCGGCCTGGCTCCGGCACCGGCTTGTCGATCAGTTGCAGCTCTTCCGGGCCGCCCAGGACCCAGGATTTCATCGTTCTGGGGATGGTGAACTCATTCGGAGCGTGGCTGGACATGGCGGCTTCCTCCTTGATGTCTGATCCGCGTCAGGCGAAGGGCGGCAACGTGCCGGCGGGCAGCGCCACGTCGAAGGCGTTCAGCGTCATCGAGATGAACCCGTAATAGCCGAGCACCGCCACCAGATCGACCACCGCAACCGCCCCCAGCACGTCGCGGGCACGGGCGAAGGTTGCGTCCGAGACCGAACGCTGGCGCAGCAGCTCGGTGGCGAAGGCGTACACGGCGGCCTCGGCCGGGTCCGGCAATACCGGATCGCGGCCGGTGCGGATCGCTTCCGCGGCCTCGGCGCTGACGCCGGCGCGGATCGCGATCGGGGCATGGATGTGCCACTCGAACGCCGCGCGCCAATGTGCGCCCGTGACCAGGATCGCCAGTTCCGACAATTTGGCCGGCAAGGACGAACCGTATCGGCAGAAAGCCCCCAGCGCCTGGGCGCGTTCCGCCAGTTCCGGGCTGTGCAGCCAGATGCGCAGCGGGCCTTCCACCACCCCGCGCGGGCCGGAGGCGATCATGTCGTGCACGCGGCGCTGCGCATCGGTCATCGGGGCAGCGGCGATATCGGGCAGGCGCGGCATGGCGGGATCCCTGAACATTGTTGCCGGCACGGGACCAGGGGCCGGCCAGGGCGTCAAGCGCACCCGGTTCGGTCACCGGACCGCGACCGTAGGCCCGCAAAAAATCCCCGCAGCAGCGTCGCCGCCTCCCGCTCGCGCACCCCGCCCACCACCTCCGGCCGGTGGTGGCACGAGGCTGCGTCGAGCACCCGCGCCCCATGCTCGATCCCGCCGCCTTTCGGGTCGTAGGCGCCGAACACCACCCGCCGCAGCCGGAACAAACTGGCCGCCTGGGCGCACATCGGGCATGGCTCCAACGTGACGTAAAGATCGCAGTCAGGCAGCCATTTCGCGCGCAGAAGGGTGCTGGCGCGGCGCAGCGCCAGCAGTTCGGCATGGGCCGAGGCGTCGGCCGTCGCTTCGGTCTCGTTGCCCGCGGCGGCCAGGATCGCCCCGTCCGGGCCGGTGACGACCGCGCCCACCGGCACCTCCCCACGTGCGCCGGCGGCGGCGGCTTCGGCCAAAGCGCGGGTCATCGGGTCATCCGCCATGACGCGCAGCTTGCCCCGGCAGGGCCGCGGGCGCTAGCAACCGCCATGACCCCTCCCCTGATCGGCGTGACGCTCGATTCCGAATCCCCCGGCGGCTATTCCGCCTATCCCTGGTATGCGCTGCGGCGGAACTACGCCGATGCGATCGCCGGCGCCGGCGGACTACCGATCGCATTGGCGCATGACCCCGCGCTGGCCGCTGCGTTGCTCGACCGGCTGGACGCGCTGGTGGTGACCGGGGGCGCGTTCGATATCGACCCCGCGCTGTACGGCGCCGGATCGCGCCACGCGACCGTCAGCCTGAAGGAAGGCCGAACCGCGGCCGAGCTGGCGCTGACCGAGGGCGCGTTGGCGCGCGGCCTGCCGGTGCTGGGCATCTGCGGCGGCGCGCAGCTGCTTGCCGTGGTACTGGGCGGCTCGCTGATCCAGCATATCCCCGACGCGATTCCGAACGCGTTGGAACATGAACAGCCGAACCCCCGCCACGAACCCGGCCACCCCGTCGCCATCGTCCCCGGCACGCGCCTGGCGGCAATCACCGGGGCGACGGGGATGGCGGTGAATTCGGCGCATCACCAGGCCGTTGCCGCCCCCGGTCCGCGCGCGGTGGTGAACGCGATCGCCCCCGATGGCGTCATCGAGGGTATCGAAGACCCGGAGGCGCGGTTCTGCCTCGGCCTGCAATGGCACCCGGAGTTCCTGATCGATCCCGCCGACCGGCGCATCTTCGACGCGCTGACCGCCGCCTGCGCCCGATGACCGACGAGACCGAGATCCCCGAACGCGGCGAGCGCATCGGCCGCTTTCTCGCCCGCGCCGGCATCGCGAGCCGCCGTGACGCCGAGCGCCTGATCGCGGACGGGAAAATCCGCCTCAACAACGCGCCCGTCACCCATCCGGCCACCTTCGTCACCGCGGGCGATCTGGTGACGGTCGGCGGCAAACCGGTCGGCGCGCCGGAGCGCACCCGCCTCTGGCGCTATCACAAGCCGGACGGGCTGGTGACCACGCATCGCGATCCGGAGGGAAGGCCGACGGTGTTCTCTGCCCTGCCCGCCGCGCTCGGCCGCGTCATCAGCGTCGGCCGGCTGGACCTGAACAGCGAGGGGCTGTTGCTGCTGACCAATGACGGCGCGCTGGCCCGCCGTCTGGAACTGCCCGCCACCGGCTGGCTGCGCCGCTACCGCGTGCGCGTTCACGGCCGCCCCGAGCCGAAAGCGCTTGCCGCGCTGGCCGAGGGGATCACGGTGGAGGGGGTGCGCTACGGGCCGATCGAGGCCGGGCTGGATTCGCTGAAAGGTGAAAATGCCTGGCTGACCCTCAGCCTGCGCGAAGGACGCAACCGCGAAGTCCGCCGCGTGATGACGGCGCTCGGCCTGCCGGTCTCGCGGCTGATCCGGCTGGCTTATGGGCCGTTTCAGCTCGGTAATCTGGCGCGCGGGGCGGTGGAGGAGGTGCCGGGGCGGGTGCTGCGGGACCAGCTGGGGGAAGAAAGGCCAGGGGGGCGCCGCCCCCCTGGACCCCCTGCCAGGGGATGATCCCCTGGACCCGCCAACTTTGGCTCGGAGCGGGTGGGGGCGCACACGGGTCCGGGGCGTGGCCAAGGGGACGCGGGCGCGTCCCCTTGGTCACACCCCGGACCCGTGTGCGCCCCCACCCGCTCCGAGCCAAAACTGATGGGTTCCAAGGGCCTACCCTTGGCAGGGGGTCCAGGGGGCAGCGCCCCTTGGCCTTACTTCTTCCCCCGCCGGCTCCGCCACCGCAGCACCGGCAGCGCCAGCCGCACCAGTCGCGGCACGGTGGTGGGCGGGTGCAATCGAGGATCGTAGCCCGAAAGGCGGCGGTCGTTTTCGCTCAGGCACAGGGCCATCAGTTCGGCCGGGTCGATATCTTCCCCGACCGCGCTGGCGCCTTCGACGGTGAAATTGGCGTTTTCCTTTTCCCCGGCGCTGACGTCCTTGGCGAGGCCGATGCGCTCCCGGATCAGATAGAGCCACACGCCCAGGGTTTTCAGTGCGAACCATGGCCGGCGCCACAGCGGCATGGTGCGTTTGTGCCAGGCGACCCAGTTGATGAAGAACAGGATATGGCGGCCTTCTTCCTGGATCACGGGTTCGAAGGTTTCCACCAGTTCCGGCGGGAAGAAGCCGGAGCGGCGGGCCAGCGCGAACAGGCCGAAGGCGAAGAAGCTATCGATACATTCCGAATAGCCGGTGACCAGGAAGCCCCATTCGGGGTCCTTCGGTTCCACGTAGATGGGTTCCGGGTCGAGCTGGATGCCGTAAGCCTGGACCAGGTTGGCGAGCACTTCCTTGTGGCGGCCTTCCTCGAAGGCCATGAGCTCGAAGGCTTCGCGCAGCACCGGCAGGGCGACCTGGCGCGCATAGCTGAGAATCCGCAGCCGGGCACGGCCTTCGGTCTGCACGGCGATGTCCCAGATCGGCAGCGCGGTCAGGCGCGCGCGCGCGGTATCGTCCAGCACCGGCCAGTCGATCACCGAGGGGCGATAGGGGTTGAACGTATCCAGCAGCATCCGCGCCAGCATGTTGGCCTGGAACTCGGCGCCGGGCGCGGGGGGCGTTTGCGGGGCGTAGTGCCAGATGCGGGCGGCGCGATCGGCGGCGGCGATGACTTCGCTGGTCGGCGCCTCGGTCAGGGTCGGCATGGCGGCTTGGTTCCCTGGGGGTCGGGGGTTTGGCGCGACATGGGCCGGATCGTGGCAGGGCGCAAGCGCCGCTCTTGCGCCCGTCCCCGCCCCCGGCCACCCTTTCCGGCCCCCGTTCCGGAACCCGCCCGATGTCCCTCCCCGCGATCAGCCTGGTCCCCGTTCCGTCACGCCGCCGCCAGACCGTGACCCTGGCGCAGGAGATCGAGCGGCGCGGCTTCGCCGGCGTGTTCACGCCGTCGATGTTCGGCGCCATGCCGCTGTCGGGCGCGCTCGCCTGGGCGACGGAACGGTTCCTGTTCGGTCCCGCGATCGCGCCGATCTATGCGCGCACCGCGCTGGATCTGGCGCAATCGGCGGCGTTTCTGCACGAGATCTCGGGCGGACGGTTCCGGCTGGGGCTGGGGGTGGCGCATGCGCCCTCGCACCAGCGCATGGGGGTGGCGGCAGGCAAGCCGCTGGCCGACATACGCGAGTATGTGGGCCGGCTGCGCGCGGTGGAAGGTATCGGTCCCCTGCCCCCGATCGTGCTGGCCGCGCTGCGCCGGGGGATGGTGGCGCTGGCCGGGGAGATCGCCGAGGGCGTGGTGTTCGCCAACACCGCCCGCGATCACATGCCGGACTCGCTGGCGGCGCTGGCGCCGGCGCGGCGGGACGATCCGGGGTTTTTCATCGGCGCGATGATCCCGACCTGCATCGCCGATGATCTGGACGCGGCGCGGGCGGTCAACCGCCGCACCCTGACCCGCTACGCCAGCCTGCCGAACTACCGCAACTACTGGAAAGAGGCCGGGTTTGCGGCCGAGATGGAAGCGGTGGAACAGGCCGTGGCCGAGCGGCGGGAGGCGGACGTGCCTGCCTGCCTGACCGATCGCTGGCTGGACCAGGTCAGTCTGGCCGGCCCGGCGGCGCGGGTGCGCGACGGCGTTGTCGCCTGGGTGGCGGCGGGGGTGCGCACGCCGATCCTGGTGCCCTCCTCGGTGGCGGGCGGGCAGTTCCAGGCTGTGGAGGAGATTTTCGCCGCGTTCGCAGCGTGACCCGGAGATGAGCGTCGCGTTCCGGCGCGTGCTGACCGCGCTGCTGCTCGGCATGGTGCTGGCGAGCCTGGTGGCCGTGTTCTGGCAGAACTTCCATCTGATCGCGATCCGACCGACCACGCCGCAGCCGGCGCTCGGCTTTGTTGTGCCGTTCGACGATCATGGTACTTTCTACTACGTGACCAGGGCGGAACATGCACGCTTCATGCTCTCGTTCTGGAGCGGCGGATGCCTGTTTCTGCTCGCAATTGCCGCCGCGCCGAAGGATTTCGTCCTGCCACCGCCGGGCACGCCGCGATGGATCACCTATGTCAGCGCGCAAGCACGCACGGGTCTCGAGGAATTCAGCTGGTTCTACCTCGCCGCAGCCGGGGTGGGCGCGGGGGTTTGGGGCGGTGTGGCCGTGACCGCCGGTGGAGCCATCGCGCGGTTCGCGCTGCACCATGGGCTAGTCGGTGGCTGAGTCGGCTCCCCAAGCCGCGGCCTTCGCCTTCCACCGCCACGCCACCGACGGGGCGGCCCGGACCGGCACGATCGAGACCGCCCACGGCCCCATCCCCACCCCCGCCTTCATGCCGGTCGGCACCGCCGCCACCGTGAAGGCCATGACCGCCGATGCGGTCCGCGCCACCGGGGCGGCGATGATCCTCGCCAACACCTACCACCTGATGCTGCGTCCCGGCGCGGAACGGGTGGAGGCGCTCGGCGGGCTGCACCGGATGATGGACTGGCCCGGCCCGATTCTGACGGATTCCGGCGGGTTCCAGGTCATGTCGCTGTCCGGGCTGCGGCGAATCGACCCCGCGGGCGTCACCTTCCGCTCCCATATCGACGGCAGCGCGCACCGGCTTACGCCCGAGATCGCGATGCGGATTCAGCACCAGCTGGACGCGACCGTCACCATGGTCCTGGACGAATGCACGAGTTTCCCGGCCACCGAGGCGGAGGCCCGGGCATCGATGACCCTGTCCCTGACTTGGGCGGCCCAGGCGCGGGCGGCGTTCGTCCCCCGCCCCGGCTATGCGCTGTTCGCCATCGTCCAGGGCGGCGTCTATCCCGAGCTGCGGCGCCACTGCGCGGACATGCTTCAGGAAATCGGCTTCGACGGCTACGCGATCGGCGGGCTCGCGGTGGGCGAGGGCCAGGCGGCGATGTTCGCCACGCTGGACGCCACCGTCCCGGCATTGCCCGCCGACCGGCCGCGCTACCTGATGGGCGTCGGCACGCCCGACGACATCCTGGGCGCGGTCGCGCGCGGCGTGGACATGTTCGACTGCGTGATCCCGACCCGCGCCGGGCGCACCGCGCGCGCCTATACCTCGCGCGGGGTGTGCAATCTGCGCAACGCCCGATTCGCGGCCGATTCCGCCCCGCTGGACCCGGCCTGCGCCTGCCCCGCCTGCACGCGCCATCCGGTGGCCTATCTGCACCACCTGTTCCGCGCCGGGGAGATGCTGGGGCCGATGCTGCTGACCTGGCACAATCTGGCGTTCTACCAGGACCTGATGCAGGGTCTGCGCCAGGCTATCGCGGAGCGGCGCCTGGCGGACCACGCCAGCGCCCTGCGCAGCTTCTGGCGCGGAGGAAACGCAACATGAGCTATGACCGCCCCTATGCGGGCCTGAAAGTGATCGACCTCAGCCAGGGCGTGGCCGGGCCGTATTGCGCGATGCTGCTCGCGCAGCACGGGGCGGACGTGATCAAGGTGGAACCGACGGTAGGTGGGGACTGGAGCCGCGGGCTGGGGCGCATCTACGGCGATCAGACCGCCTATTCGATCCCGGCGAATCTGGGCAAGCGGAGCCTTGCGCTGGATCTGAAGGCGGCGGCCGGGCGCGATGTGCTGTGGCGGCTGCTGGCGGGGGCCGATATCGTGGTGCAGGGCTACCGCCCCGGGGTGATCGACCGGCTTGGCTTCGGCTACGACGCGGTGCGCCAGGTCGAACCGCGAATCATGTACGTGTCGGTCTCGGGGTTCGGCGCGACCGGGCCGCTGGCCGGGCGGCCGGCGATGGACCCGGTGTTGCAGGCCTTCACCGGGCTGATCGCCGAGAACGCCGGGGAGGACGGGACCCCGCACCGAATCCCGATCATCGCCATCGACATGAGCACGGCGCTGTATGCGTTCGCCGCCCTGGCGCCGGCGCTGTATGCGCGGCGCGACGCGACCGAAGGGCGCCATATCGAGGCCAGCCTGTTATCGGCCGCCGCCGGCCTGCAAGTGGTGCGGCTGATGCAGCAGCACCTGGAACAAGGCGCACTCCGCCCGCCCGCGGCGCCGAGCGGGGTGTTCGCCACCGCCGATGGCTGGATCAACATCACCATCGCCCGCCAATACGAATGGCTGGCGTTCTGTCGCGCGATGGCGCTGCCGGGGCTGGCCGAAGACCCGCGCTACACCGATTTCGACCACCGCATCGCGCACGCCGAGACCATGCGCGCCGCCCTGGCGCCGATTTTCGCCGCGCACACCACCGCGCACTGGTCCGAACGCCTGGCCGCCGAGCAAGTGATGCACGAGCGGCTGAACCGCTACGCCGATTTCCTGGCCCATCCGCAGACCCGCGCGGCCGGAGCCATCGCCTGGATCGACCACGCCCAGGTGCCGGAGCCGCTGCCGCTGCCTAACCTGATCGGGCGACCGGCCTTCGCCGCGGACTCGGCGCTGTCGCGTGCTCCGGGGCTCGGCGAACACAGCGCGGCGATCCTGGGCGAACATGGCTACGGCCCGGACGAGATCGCGGCGCTGGCGGCGGCAGGGGTCATCGGCGGGGCGTGATCGGCGTCCGGATCACCCCGGGCCAGCACCGAAGGAGGCGCCGATGCGCCCGCTGTTGTTCTACCTCGCGCTGTGGCTGAGCTTCGGCGCGGTGCATAGCTTGCTGGCCGCAGCGTCGGGACGAGCCTGGCTTGCGCGCCGCACCGGGGCGCTGGGGTGCAAGGGGGCCGACCGGCTGGCGTATAATCTGATCGCGCTGGGGCATCTGGCCGTGGTTCTAGCGCTGGGGCACTGGCTGCTGACCCCCCTTCCCCCCGCGTTGGCAGTCCATCCCGCCTGGCCGGTCCGCGCGGTGCAGTTCGCCGCGCTGGCGGGTGGGGCGGCGATTTTGGTGGCGGGCGGGCGGTCCTACGATCTGGCCCGATTCTCGGGTCTCGCCCAGCTGCGCCTCGGCGTGGCGGAACGCGACCAAGCCCCGGAACCGCTGGCGACCGCGGGTTGGAACGCACGGGTGCGCCATCCGCTGTATCTCGGGTTGCTGCTGCTGGTCTGGGGCGGGGCCTGGAGCGGCTTCGGGCTGATCACCGCCGTCTGTATCAGTGCCTATCTGTGGGTGGGAATCCGATTCGAGGAACGCAAGCTGCTGCGCCTCTATGGCCCGGTCTATGCCGATTATCGCGCGCGGGTGCCGATGCTGTTGCCACGGCCCAACAGGCGCCGAG